>NZ_JBNRJY010000070.1:0-998 GCF_059414725.1 Wolbachia endosymbiont of Tuta absoluta | reverse complement strand
TACTGCTGGACGTAGGCCTCCCCCAGGGTACGCCATAGGGCACGATCTCCTGTTTTCGCCATCCAGTCGCTACCAGCCGCCTTTTTAAGTCATCGGTCAATCTGGCCGGAGGTCGTCCAACACTACGCTTGCAAGGGTTATATGTGTTATATGTGATCGATCCTTTTATTTCATCCTAAATTGACGGCTTGGGAACCACTAGGGAACTAGGGAGTATAAAATAAGGCATATCCTTCTGTTTTTAAAGTTAAATTTATACAGGGTTATTTTTTATTCACCCCGGAAAATTTACAGGGTGATTCTATTCATGATTCTGAACAACTTTTATATTAGGTCACCTGCGAAATCGCGAAACAGAAAACGTCTGCTCCATAGAAAAATTCATACCTACTCGAACAAAATGTATGGAACAGTTGGATTTTTTTTTCATGATTTCACAGGTGGCAGTCATGAGTAGAATCACCCTGTAAAATTTCCGGGGTGAATAAAATATAACCCTGCATGTCAAGAGATACAAAAAGAAATATTAAAGAGGGAAAACGACGCATGCAAACGACAAATTACAGTATCGTAAAATCAGCCAAAGATAGACATACAAAATAACCATTGGTAAATTAGCTTTACACCTTGTCATGTTCATCAGTCGTTACGAGTTTTTGCGTCCATTAAAACTATAACTGTCATAAAACCGCTCGTACACGCACGTGAAACTAATCGGGTGTCAGATAAGTAATCTGCCATGACATGCGGACCGCATAATTAACCGACCGCGGCAAGAAACGTTGGACGCATACGGTATTGACTGCCATCACAGTATAAAGAGAGATCCTTTCTACTGTGTGTTGTCTGCTTAGAATAGCATCACCCTATTTCTTTCCCGTGGGTATCGAAAGTGGCGACCAAGGGGATCGATCAACGCGGCGAGACAGATTGTCAAGGAGGCTGCCCACAAGGTCAACAGAGTTCACAAGAGGTTCGGAAGCCACGTCATCAGGGTT
>NZ_JBNRJY010000069.1:0-672 GCF_059414725.1 Wolbachia endosymbiont of Tuta absoluta | reverse complement strand
AAGGTAGCGAAATTCCTTGTCGGGTAAGTTCCGACCCGCACGAAAGGCGTAACGATCGATCGCGCATTTCTTACCGTGCGCACCTTCATCTTAAGGCCGAAGGTTCCTGTGACAGTATATTATACTTGAAAAACATGTTAGCCGTATTTTTGAGAACCTTCGGAAGATGAAGACCCCAACACCATCCAACAAGCTCACTCGTCGCAATGATGCAACCCGTACTCGATGGTCGGCGAGCTTAACGAACCGGCGAGTCCTATCCCTCAAACTGCGAAATAGCGTGGCCCCACCCCATTTTTGGCGCCCATGCCTTCAAGAAGATCGATCGGCCTCCTCTTTCGAAAAATCAACTAAGTAGAGTTTGTCGTCTAATACACCCTTAAATGCTAATGAACCATCACTCCTTCTAAAGACAGAAACATCAACATTTGTAAACAAACAATTGTAGCCCATGTGGCACAATTGACTTACAGACAGAAGGTTGTAACCACGCGACTCTACTAGAAATACATTCGATATGGAGTGCTCGTTGGTGATGGCTATCTTGCCCAAGCCTTTGACCTTGCCTTGGTTCCCATCTCCAAAGATGATCGATCTTCCGCCCACGGCGCATCTCCAAACTAGCACCTCCGACCAGCTGATGTTGCCCCCCAGCCATTCCAGGGCGACAAT
>NZ_JBNRJY010000068.1:0-6013 GCF_059414725.1 Wolbachia endosymbiont of Tuta absoluta | reverse complement strand
TGACTGAGTTTTGCCACCTTGCTCATTTGCAAATTCGGCAAATGCATTCCAGTCGGTAATTTTATGCCACGCTTCCAAGCTTTTTTGATTGAAAATCTCCCGTTTTCTCACGTCTTTTCTTCCACTCATATAAAGTTGTTTCTCCAATCTTAAATCTCTTGGCAACAGTTTCTCCACTCTCTCCTTCATCCAATGCTTCCATTACCTTTTTTCTTAAGTCATAACTATATGCTGCTGGCATGCTTACCATCACTACTATAAATCCATATCTTACCTTTTTTGGACTATTATGAGAAGTGCTATATATATTGATACTGACACAAAAATCCTTTAATTAAATTTCTCTCGCCTTAGCTTACACGATCCTCATTTTGAAATAAGTAATAATTTATTATAGTCTTGATATTTAAACATTTTGTATCTGCTGTAATGATTTCACTTCCAATTTGCTATTCTTTACATATTGAATTGCAAGCGCTAACGCTTTACTCCCAGAAGCTGTGGTGCTATAAGCTATATTTTGCAAAATAGCAGTTCTCCTGATATCTTTGCTATCTGAAACTGATTTCACACCTTTTGAGGTATTGATCACTAGATTTATTTTTCCATCTTTGAGCATATCAACTATGTGGGGTCTGCCTTCTCTCACTTTATTTACAGCTTTTGCAGCAATGCCGTTATTGTTCAGATACGAAGCTGTGCCTTTGGTGGCATATATTTCAAAACTCAGTTCTTTCAACATTCGTGCAACAGGCAATATACACTCTTTATCATCATCTTTTACTGAAACCAGAGCTGCTCCTTCTGTTGGTAACTTGTATCCTGCAGCCATGTGCACTTTTGCAAGTGCAGCTTCGAAAGATAAGTCAATTCCCATCACTTCTCCTGTTGATTTCATTTCAGGACCAAGTAAAGTATCAACTCCTGCAAAGCGGGTAAATGGAAAAACAGCAGCTTTAACTGCAAAATGATTGAAAGGCTTGTTTTCCTGATTCAAATTTTTACCCAAAATAACCTGAGTGGCAAGCTTTGCAACAGGAATGTTGATTACCTTGGAAATGAAAGGAACTGTACGGCTAGCCCTTAAATTCACTTCAAGTATGTATACATCACTCTCTTGAACAGCAAACTGAATGTTTATCAGACCTTTCACTTTTAATGCTAATGCTATTCTTTCAGTTTGGAGCTCGATCTCTTTTATTACTTCGTCACTCAATGTATTTGTCGGTATTGAGCATGTTGAATCGCCAGAGTGGATACCAGCTTCTTCAATGTGCTCCATGACCGCTGCAATGAAAACTTTTTTCCCATCACATACAGCATCAACGTCAACCTCAACTGCATTGACTAAAAATTTATCAAGAAGCAGCGATCCGTGTTCAAAAATTTTGGTTTGATTCAAGACATACTCTTTAAAGCTCTGAGTATCGTGTCTAATCGACATAGACTGACCGCCGAGGACATATGATGGCCTGACTACTAGTGGAAACCCCACCTTTTCTGCGTTGGTTAACGCTTCTTCTACTGAATGGCAGATAGAATTTTCAGGTTGTTTTAAATTAAGTTGCAAAGCAAGATTTTTAAATCTCATGCGATCTTCTGCAAGGTCAATAGAATCAAACGAAGTTCCCAGAATTTTGAAACCTCTCTCGTTAAGCACTTTGGCTAACTTTAAAGGCGTTTGCCCGCCGATTTGAACTATTACACCAACCAGTGTGCCATTTTCTTGCTCTTTGCTTAGTATTTCAAGCACATCCTCTGCAATCAGTGGGGCGAAATATAAACGATCAGCGGTATCGTAGTCAGTTGAGACGGTTTCTGGATTACAGTTAATCATTATTGTTTCATATCCCATTTCTTTGGCGGCAGAAGCTGCATGTACGCATGCATAATCAAACTCAATACCCTGACCAATGCGGTTTGGACCACTTCCTAAAATGACAACTTTTTTTCGATCCGAAATATTCGCCTCACATTCCGTTTTATTTTCAACATCACCCTCATAGCAGCCATACATATAAGCAGTGCTCGATTCAAATTCAGCTGCACAGGTGTCTACACGTTTATAAACTTGTTTAGTACCAAACCTTTTCCTTATTGCTTCAATTTGCTCTACTTTCTTATTGCTTAACTTTGCCAACCTTGCATCTGAAAATCCCATTTTTTTCAGCTCTAACATTTCATATGCAGTTCCAGGAAGGCCGTTTTCCTTGATTTTTTGTTCAGCCAAGATGATTTGCTGTATATTTTGCAGAAACCATAAGTCATATCCTGTAATCGAATTTATTTCTTCTATGCTAATTCCGTGACGCATTGCGTCAGCAGCAATCAGTAATCTGTTTGGCAGCAATTTTGCTAATTGAGATTTAACATCTGTGTCTTCAGAAAACACTTCATCAAGTCCCGTGAGCCCTGTTTCAAGTGAGCGAAAAGCTTTCTGTAGTGACTCATTAAAAGTGCGGCCTATAGACATTACTTCTCCCACTGATTTCATGGAGGTTGATAGTTCACAATTCGTCCCCTTAAATTTCTCAAACTCAAATCGAGGAATTTTAGTGACGATATAATCAATCACTGGTTCGAATGCAGCAGGTATAACTGGAGCACAGTCGTTACATATTTCATCGAGCGAATAGCCAATAGCAAGTTTAGTTACAACTTTTGCAATAGGATAGCCTGTTGCTTTCGAAGCAAGTGCAGAGGAGCGAGAAACCCTTGGATTCATTTCAATTACAACGAGGCTTCCATCTTCTTTAGGATTCACTGCAAACTGAACATTTGCACCACCGGCGCTAACATCAATTTCTCTCAACACTGCTATAGATGCATTTCTCATTTGTTGATATTCAGCATCACGCAGAGTCAAAGCAGGAGCAACTGTGATACTATCTCCGGTGTGCACTCCCATTGGATCAATATTTTCTATTGAACACACTATTATACAGTTATCCTTGCAGTCACGGATAACTTCCATTTCATATTCCTTCCAGCCCATAATTGATTCATCTATCTGAACTTCATTTATTGGTGAAATTTTTAGAGCACTTTCTGCAATATTGAAAAACTCCTCTTTATTGTATGCTATGCCGCTACCTGCGCCACCAAGAGTGAATGATGAACGGATGATTGCTGGTAATCCAATGTAATCCAAAGCCTTTTTTATTTGTTCTTGATTTTTTATAATGATACTTTTGGGGTATTTTAGACCTATTTTATCCATGGATTGGCGAAATAATTCTCTATCTTCCGCTTTTTTTATTGCTTCTCTATTTACTCCTATTAATTCTACGTTGTATTTGTCTAACACTCCATCATCTGCAAGTTTTATTGCGCAATTGAGTGCTGTTTGCCCGCCCATTGTTGGCAATATTGCATCTGGCATCTCCTTAATTATAATTTTCTCTATGATTTCAGGTAGCACCGGCTCAATATAAGTTGCATCAGAGAATTCAGGATCTGTCATTATAGTTGCGGGGTTGGAGTTAACTAAAATGACTTTATAACCTTCACTTTTTAATACTTTACAGCTTTGCGTTCCAGAATAATCAAACTCGCATGCCTGACCTATAACTATTGGGCCTGCTCCTATTACTAATATAGATTCTATATCTGTGCGTTTTGGCATAATTACAATAATAGTCTCGACTCAAATAATGTTACCAATCTTTCCTGTGTATGTGAATTTTTATTAAACCTAACTACCTTTAGGCTTAACAGTATCTTTGCAGATACTATGGTAATTTACTCGGGAGATTTGCTAAGTGGTAAGATTTGTCCTGATATGCTACAATCTTCAGAAGCAAGTTCTACAAACTTGTCTGTCAGTTTATCAGGTGGCACCAATTCAGATATATCTTTTCCCGGAAATGCTTGCTTATACATTTCACTATCGATAGGCTCTTCCGAATACACGGCATTTATGCACAAATTCGTATGTTTTGTCTCAGATGCATATATCTTCACCATTGCTTCTAGTGCAACTTTACTTGCAGCATATGGCATCCAATATGGATAAGAGGAAGGAGAAAGTGTTATCTTTGAGGTCATGAATATCGCTCTTCCAGCATTAGACTTTTTTAGTATCGGACCCAAATTTTTTAGCAAGTACCAACTGGCAGTAAAATTTGTATTCATTACCTTCTGTAGATCTTCAAGCTCACAATCGTGAACAGGGCTCAACTTACATAAAATTTCAGTGCATGTAATCAGTATATCAAGTGTGCCAGATTCTGATAATTTTGGGCTTTCTATCATATTTGCCAGTTTTTCTACGTTTTCAAAGTCTAAAAGATCAAGCTGAATTAGTTTTACATAGCCTTCTTTAAGCTCTTCAATTTCATTATACAGTGGCTTGAGGTGATCGATAAACCTTGAAATCAGAATCACACATGCACCTTCTCTTACAAACCTTTTTGCAACAGCAGAGCCTATTCCACCTGAAGCCCCGGTAATTAAAGCTACTTTACCTTCTAACTTACCCATTTCTTTCTCCTTAGCAAGATCCATTGAAATATTTTAGCTGAAAATTAAATTTTGCTCCATATATAAAAATCAAACTTAGCACATAAAAAAATAGTAACGATACTACCACACCACCTAAGCTTCCATATATCAAATTCAGTTGATCAAAGGAAGCTTTTAAATATTGCTTGAAAGCTGAAGCAGAGATCGTCCAAAGAATAACAGCCACACAAGATCCGGGAAATACGTCTGATAAGTTTTGCTTTATGTTTGGCAATGTAAAATATAGCCAAGATACTATAGTAAAAAGCACAAACTCAATAAGTAAATATCTAGTATAACTTAGCCCTTGGTAAGAAAAATCAATTAACATTGGCACTAATGTAAAAAATACTATAGTCAGAGTTGTAACAAGCGTAATTACTAAAAATTGTAATATACTGAGCACCCTTCTCCATATATAAGGCGATGAAACCGGAACTTTATAGGCCTTATTCAATATCGTTCTAAATCCTTCAATTGTCGATGAGGCAGTCCAAACAGCGCCTACAATTGCCAAGGTTAATAAGCTTTGCGGAGGGCCTGATATTATCTCCCTAATACGTGGCATCAAAGATGATAAAATATCCTGTGGCATGTTATCAATAATAAATGCCCAGCCGACATTGTATTGATCTAAGAAATTTGCGAACGTTGATGCCATGGCCATTAAAACAATAAGAAAAGGAAATATTGATAACAGGATTAAAAATGATAGATATCCTGCGTGCTCCACTCCATCATTATAAATTGTGTCAATTAAAGCACGATAAAGGCAATAAACGATACTATAAAATTTCTGTAGCACTTGTAATATAAATAAACTAAGAAAAGTATTCTAAATGAAATAAAGCATACTTTTAAGCAAAAAATCCTCACCGTTTACTTAAATTTAATCAAAATGATAGATAATCCAGCGTTAAATACGGAGGCATAATGAAAAATTTTCTTCTACTTGTAGCTTTAATTCTTTCCTTTGCATTTGATAATGCTTTTGCTGCTGCTGTTACTGATGATGCAACAACCAATACAATATGCAAAATAGTAGGCTATACTCACGGTATAGGCGGGCCTATGATTACAATAGTGATAATAGGTGCAGCATTGCTGGCAATATTTGGCAGAATGCCATGGCCAGCGCTTTTTGCACTTGGTGCATTTACTGCTGTGTTTTTTGGTGCACCTGTAGTTGTTTCAAAAATAGTACCAGGTGGTGTGATTTGTAAAGATGGTGCAACTGCTTGCCCTGATGGTAAAACATGGAATGCAACAACAAATACATGCGCATAATAAGCATTAAAGCTTCAAAACATTAGCAAATGGTGCTTCTTAAAGAAGCACCATCATTGCACGAACTTGTGATTTAAGAGCAATTTTTGCCAGTTCATCCAAGTACTGGTTTACTTTATGACGGTGTCATCCCAGTGCTTGACACTGGGATGGCTTTGTTGCACAGCTCTTCGGATAGTGGGTAATGTATAATAAATTCATGAAGCTATATCAAACTTAGCCA
>NZ_JBNRJY010000067.1:0-1021 GCF_059414725.1 Wolbachia endosymbiont of Tuta absoluta | reverse complement strand
AGGTCATACATGCTAAGTCTCAGTCAAGGCCGCAATTCAGGAAATAAAGGAGGTTCTCTCACTTGTCGTCCGTCGTTCCGTTTTTTATCGCAACATAACGCAACCGTCTGTAAGACGAAAGGAAATTTCGAATTCAGATCTTATTCCCATACAAATACGGCTTCGGTGGATTAACGGTGCGTAACGGACGCGTGTGTCAAACAATTGACACATCTTTCCCATGCCATCCTTTCTTCTGACAGAAGCATGCGTTACGATGCGTTAAAAAAAACGGAAGGACGGACAACAAGTGAGTGAAATGCCTAACTTACCTTAAAGAAGTGCTGTTACTTTCAGTCAAACAGGAAAAAAGTAAAGTAAATATATAAGTAATGTCAAGTCTTACAAGTTGTCGCAAAATACGCGTGATCGATCATAACTTTAAAATTGAGGTTGTTCAAGTGAGCTTCATGTGCACGTTACGAAACCCTCGGTGGGCGAGTCAAACTCGCATTCGACCATGAAATGGTAAAGTACACCAATACTCATACGCTGCTTAAAGATCGATCACCAAACTTACTATGGGAAGTCCAAATTTTTTTGACATTTCCTGAAATATTTTCTTAAGGGAAGTTATTTAGTTTCATGGTCTGAATGCACCCTATCAATATTCTGAGGGCTGTTCCATACACCCTGTCTTTCTACCTAAATTAAAACCATACAGGGACGACGAGACGATACACACGGTAACGAGCTTACTACAAACTTTACTGAAGTAAGAAGATGAATGACAGAACTTTCTCTCCGTTTAATCAAGTTATTCCATAATGACACCTGAGTAGGCTTACGGCAGTCCCATTAAACTAAGCTTCTACACATATAACTTTATAATTAAATTGATCGATCTGTCATTATAGTTGCGGGGTTGGAGTTAACTAAAATGACTTTATAACCTTCACTTTTTAATACTTTACAGCTTTGCGTTCCAGAATAATCAAACTCGCATGCCTGACCTATAACTATTGGGCCTGCTCCTATTACT
>NZ_JBNRJY010000066.1:0-9132 GCF_059414725.1 Wolbachia endosymbiont of Tuta absoluta | reverse complement strand
TTGTCTACTAATATTGCCCCAGCATCTCTGACTGAGTTTTGCCACCTTGCTCATTTGCAAATTCGGCAAATGCATTCCAGTCGGTAATTTTATGCCACGCTTCCAAGCTTTTTTGATTGAAAATCTCCCGTTTTCTCACGTTTTTTCTTCCACTCATATAAAGTTGTTTTTCCAATCTTAAATCTCTTGGCAACAGTTTCTCCACTCTCTCCTTCATCCAATGCTTCCATTACCTTTTTCCTTAAGTCATAACTATTTGCTACTGGCATGCTTACCATCACTACTATAAATCCATATCTTACCTTTTTTGGACTATTATGAGAAGTGCTATAACTAGTAAGTTTTTTCAATCCTGCTCCACAGCAAATTTTAATGCTATGTGAGTAGTTATAGTGCTGTTAACAATTAAAATGACAAAAACTAAGATGGTGATTAGTAGTGTATAAATATTCAAGGATAAATTTTCAAATTGAGTTAGCAATTTGAAATATACAAAAGTTGGCATTATCATTGGCAAAACAAGAATTTGCGACACTCCTGATGCTAAGTTATTTCGACCAATCATCAATGCATTTCCAGTAGCTGAAATATTAATGATTATCAGCGTATTAAATAATAAAGACACTCCAACTGCTATTGAATGTTCAATATTATTGCCTAGAATTGCAAAGCTGAACATGAAAGAAATCACTGAAATCGGTAACCCAAATAACAACCAGTGAGCGAAGATTTTATAAGCAACTATCAGCCTAGAAGAGAGTGGCTGTAAAAAGATTTGCTCTAATATTCCATCATGATAATCAGATGTAAATAAATTATTTGTAGAGATCTGCAAAACAAATGTAGCACATATCCATGTTAATGTTAATATGACTTCTTGTTTACTGTTGTTTTCAAGTGTATATGAAGATAAACTTAACATTATAATAAAAATACATACTATATAAGTAAGATTATTATCATTTATTACTAATTTTTTTACCAAACTAATCATACCAGGATTTTAAATGTTTATTATAAATTATAGTGTTTACTTTGAGGGTAGTATAATTTTTTGTGTTTACAAGTTATATAAGTTTTAATATATTTTATTGATAATGCTATGGAAAAATTAATAAAAATAAAGTTACCGGAAGATTACGTTCCTTCAGAAAATGAAGAATATATGAACGTAAAACAACTGGAATACTTTAGCTTAAAGTTACAATCAATACTCTCTGAACTGGAGAAACAAGATCTAGAAGATAGTAGTATTTATTCTGATAGTGAAAATGGAGAATTAATTAAGCGCCGAAAAGATAGAAAAGAAAAAATTAAGGAGGCGTTGGAAAAAATAAAATTAGGCATTTATGGTTACTGCGATGGAACGGGAGAAGAAATAGGAGTCGAAAGACTTAAAGCTAATCCGCTTGCTATGTATTGTATTGAAGAACAAGAGAGAATAGAAAAAGAAAAGAACGTGTATAACATTAATGATTAGAACTTGTTCGCAAATTCAAGCATATTTCTCTCCTTAACATAACTCTACTCATAGCCAGATATATGAAATTTTCAGTGAATAAATCTTATTCTTTCGATAGTCTTCTATTCCTAAAGCAAAAGTCCTTTCTACAACCCACCTTCTTGGCTGCACTTTAAACCCCTCATTGGTAGTAGCTAAGGCGGTGTGTCTTTGTTGACTTAGAACCTACATGAAGGCCTTTTGACAATCTCAATATCCATACCATATTCTTCCTTTATATGATTTTTTAAATTTTCTCCTTGGTATCCCATCACATAGTAAATACCGCCATTTACACCTATACACAATACATAGAAAATTGCTTCTAATATTTCTCTTTTGCTATACTTTGACGACCTTCCTCCTTTCCTGTATGATACTCTGGAGTAGCTTTCTATTCTTGTCCATTCCCTTTGACTTAGGTCTGCTGGATGCTTTTTTCTCATCTTTACCCAGCACTAAAACTTTAGATATTATAGCCTTTTACTAATCTCTGGACAAGCTCTAGCTTCGGTAAACTCAGTAGAAGGTTCTTTTGCAAAAAATGCAGCATGTACAGCATTTTTAATGAAAAAACACGCGGCAAGTGCAAATATTGCTGTTGGTATATAACACCAAGGAGAAGCTATACTAAAAAAAGTAGCAGAAGCTACTGTTAAGCAACAACAAGTCAGTATCGTTTGATCACGTAGATAACGTCTATCAACTCCACCGTACTCAGCCATCAACCTTTTAACTTTATCATTGTTACCGTATGGCAGAGTAAGCGTTTTAATCAAATTCATTACACCATTATTAGTGAAATATGGAGCACACTCTATAACTCTGGAGCCATTAACCTTCTGATTAGGATCAGCACCATACTTTAGAAGCAACTCTACATATTTTTCGCGTTTATCGTTGTCACAATTGATTGCTTGATATAATGGAACTCGACCATTTTTATCTAACATATTAGGATTAGCACCATATTTCAAAAGTATTTCCATAGTATGATCATCATCACACAAAAACGCTTTAAACAACGGATTTTTACCATTTTTATCTAACATATTAGGATCAGCACCATATTGTAACAATAACTCTACAATTCTGCTGTCATCGATAACCCTACAATAGTATAACGAAGCTTCATTATGTAATAGCTTTATATTAGGATCAGCACCATTTTCTAAAAGAAGTTTCAAAATACTATAATTTCTTGAATCTTTAGCTTGCATTAAAGCAATAGATAATGGAAAGTAAATATAAATAAGTTTTTCATTGATGTAATCACCAAATCTTCCATCTTTACTGCTTTTGAATTTGGAAAAAAGCTTTTCAAGAAACTTTATATCCTGATTATATAGAGCCCTACTTAAGTAAAACCTCAAATCTCCAGGCGAATTAATTTCATTTAAATTTTCGTCAGTTAGATTTGTAACCTCTTCTATGCTTTCCTTAGTAAGAAATTCATATGCAGAACCTAGCTGCTTAAATTTTTCTTCATTTTGTTTCTTCACAACCTCATTTTTACCTGAATGTTTATCAGGATGATATTTCAAGGCTAATTTTCTATACGCTGATTTAATTTCTTGTTCACTGGGCGCATCGCTTGATTGAAAACCTAATATTTTTAAAGCTTCCTTTCTACCTACAATAAATTCCCCACTGAAATATGTTAAATTAAACGTAACCCAAAATTTCAAAAAGTAAAGCTTTTTATGTCAAATTACGTCTATTTCATAACTGTACAAATATTGTAGATCAGGAAACTTCAGTCCTTGATACTGGAATAACATCTCTATACTACTTAGAGTCAATCTCAATATTAAAAAATTTCTCAAATAGAAAAAAGGCAGAAGAAACCCTATTATCTATTTTTTAAATTTACGTTCTTTATTGTCTCATTTGACGTTCACTAAACAGAATGTAGTCTAAGTACAAACTTGTGAAAGGCTTATGTGTAATGCTTCTCCACATAATCACTAATAATTTCCTTAAATTCTTCAAAAATATTATCACCTTGTAAAGTTTTGAAATATTTGCCGTCTTTGTAGACTGCTGAAACAGGTTTTTCTCCATACCCAGGCAGGCTGATCCCCAGATTTGCATGTTTGCTCTCTCCAGGACCATTTACTATGCATCCCATAACAGCAACTTTCATATACTCTACACCAGGATTCTTTTTCTTCCATACCGGCATATGAGTTTTTATGTAGCCATTTACTTCCTCAGTTAATATACGAAAACGATCGCTACTTGTGCGTCCACAACCAGGACATGAACTCACCTGAGGGTTAAAGTAGCACAAACCTATAGACTGCAGTATTTCCTGACATACTACCACCTCATTAGTGCGTGATTCACCAGGGCGCTGAGTTAAAGAAGCCCGGATAGTGTCTCCAATACCATTTTGCAATAAATAAGTAAGCCCTGCTGTGGTATTTACTACGCCTTTGTTACCCATACCAGCTTCGGTTAAACCCAAATGCAGCGCATAATTGGAAGATTTTGCAAGTGCCGTATAAACTAAAATTAAATCCTGCACTCTACTGACTTTACATGAAATGATTATTTTCTCTGCATTAAGGCCAATCTTTTCAGCTTTTTTTGCACTACCAAGAGCAGACATTACAAGCGTCTTACGTAATATAACATCAGAAGTTTTTGGATTACTAGATAAGGAGTTTTCATCCATTAATTTTTGTGAAAGGTACTTATCAAGACTACCCCAATTTACTCCAATTCTGACAGGAAGATCATGCGTTATTGCATACTCTATAATTTTTTCGAATTTTTCATCACGTTTATCACCAAAGCCTATATTACCTGGATTTATCCTAATTTTACCCAGAATTTTAATGTTGTCTGGATAATCCTGAATCAGCCTGTAGAGCTCATATTGTCCACAGCCTACTAATATCTTACCATCAAAGCCTTCTTTATTTATTTCCTCTACTATATAAGGTATTGCTTTTGCTACTTCCTCTGAGTTCAAAGCAATTCGCACCAATTCTGAACCTGCATGCGCTAGTTCTATTACTTCTTTTGCATATTTCTGAGCACTACTTTTTATGTTGTCAGAATCTATATGTGCACCAAGTGCCATGGATTGAACAACTATAGGATTATTTCCACCTATCTTCACTTGTCCAACTTTTACAGTATGAGTTTTATGCCTGGAAACCGGCGATGACTCATATGCATCATCACTCAATGTCAGGTCTCTATCTAGCATATTATTAATCGTGACACTATTTTACTGTGTCAACTACACTGCCAAATGAACTTGAACCATTTAAACTATGCTGTGTTGTTCTATTTAGATCAGTAATAGAATCATGAGAGCACGTTCTTCTTGATGGACTTTCTTTTATAGTAACATTTATAGGGGAAACTTTTTTTTCTCGTGTTGAAGTAACTTTTTTCCCTTTTTGTTGTTCACTTTTATGCTGCTTACTTTCATACTGAGAAACTGGCTCTTGATCTATAAATACAGCACCCTTTAAACGTGCAAGATTAATACCATGCTGATTGATCATAGCATCCTCCCCATCTTCAACTATGCAAGCTCCCACGTTGTTTGGCTCGTTATCAAGGCTAGCAATTTTTTTTTCTTTTAATTTTTTGATTAGATCTTCTTTATTCATAGCTAGATCTTGTAACTTTTTTTTCTTGAGGAGCTCCCTACGCTTCTCATACAGTTTATATGACTCAGCAAAATCCTCGTCTGCATGAAAGTTTGCACCACCAGGGTTACCAGGAGGTATGTACCTCTTACTGAACTTTACCTTAGACTTCGCTTCAACATTATGTACAGTAAAGAAACTAGAAACCAAAAGTATTAATATAAATAAAACTTTAGAAAAGATCTTAAGCATACTATAGTGAATATTGTGCTTTAAAAGATACCAATTAACAAACTTCAAGTAAATCAGAATCTCTACCAACTTTATAATACAAACATCTTTCTAAAAAATTTACTACCAAAACCTACATAATCTAAAGGAAATTTAAGGTGTTACAAATTTTACGTAACACCCTTTCAAGAAGAGCATTACACTCTTCCTTGCTGTAAGTTATTCTTCAGTTTTTCGGTATCATTCACATTATTAAACTTTCCGCTTGGCATATCTTGAGACAAGTCGTTTTTCTTCTCTTTATCAAGCTTAACTCCCTGATAGATACAGAATGCAACAAAACTAGTTACAGCTATTGCAGCAACAGCACTGACTATGGCACAAGTTAGTATTGCTTGTTCTTGTCCCCCTACCATGTCTGCAAATGTTTCTACTTTTTCTTCTAAGCCTGTAAATTTTTCTTGCAAGCCGCTTAAGTGCTCTTGCATAGCTTGAAACTGCTCAGTACCAATCTTGTCTTCTAATGCACCAAAAACTTTTTCAAACTGCTCAACATCTATCTTTTGAGCTTCTTGCCACTCTTTTAATGCACTAAATACCTCTTCAAACTGTTTAGCATCTATCTTTTGAGCTTCTTGCCATTCTTTTAATGCGCTAAATACTTCTTGAAACTTTTTAGCATCAATATTTTGACTTTCCTGCAATGCTGTTACATCCGATTTATCAAAACCGAATACAAATTTGGTTATACCCATTTTTAACCCCCTAGCTAATTAATATATTACTATTGTACGTTTTTAGTAGTTAATTTAGTATTAAACACTATACAACTGGGATCCAATAAGAAATATCTGGTCATGCGCTGGAACTTTTGAATTCCAGTTATGCAAGAGATCTATTGATCTTAAAATAACTTTCTTTGGTTTAAGTTAAGGGTTATTCTACCAATATCTCTCTCTTTCCTGAGTAACTCGGAGCACTGACAATACCTTCTTTCTCCATTCTTTCAACAATATTTGCAGCTCTGTTATAGCCTATTCTAAGTTGCCTTTGAATGTAACTAGTTGAAACCTTTTGATCTCTCTGAATGATGGCCACTGCTTGCTTGTATAGATCGTTCTCTTCATCTTCTGTTTCACCTTCTGATTCCGCGAAAGAATTTTCATCTTCTTGAGTGATTTCCTCCATGTAGTTTGGCTCACCTTGCGTTTTCAGATGATCAACTATATTTTGCACCTCATCATCACTTACAAATGGACCGTGCACTCGAATAATCTTACCACCAGAGGCCATATAAAGCATATCACCCATACCGAGTAACTGTTCGGCCCCTTGTTCACCAAGTATTGTACGGCTATCTATCTTAGAAGTAACAGCAAAACTAATTCTCGTTGGAAAGTTTGCTTTTATCACACCTGTTATCACATCTACAGATGGGCGTTGTGTTGCCATTATGATGTGTATTCCTGCAGCACGAGCCATCTGAGCTAAACGTTGAATAGAGCATTCTATATCTTTGCCAGCAACAAGCATTAAATCTGCCATTTCATCTACGATCACCACAATATACGGAAATGTCTCCATTTTAAGTGGTATTTTTTCAAATAAAGGTTTACCCGTTGTTGAGTTAAAGCCAATCTGTACAACGCGCTCCAACTCTATTCCGCTATTCATCGCTTCTGTAATTTTTTGATTATAGTTTATTACATTGCGCACATTTAAATATGACATCATGCGATAGCGATTTTCCATCTCTTTCACTATCCACTTAAGAGCAATAACAGCTTTTTTTGGCTCTGTTACCACTGGCGTTATTAGATGCGGTATTGCATCATATATTGAAAGCTCGAGCATTTTGGGGTCGATCATTATCATCTTGCATTCATCAGGACTTAGTCGATAAACAAGCGACAGAATCATCGTGTTAATTGCAACCGACTTACCTGACCCTGTAGTTCCGGCAACAAGCAAGTGGGGCATTTTAGTCAGATCTGCAATAACTGGTTTTCCGCTTATTTCCTTGCCAAGCGCAATTGGAAGATTTAAGTTTGCATTTTGGTATTCTGGCGATTCAAGTAAATCACGCAGCATTACAATCTCTCGCTCCTTGTTTGGCAATTCTATTCCCATGGCATTTTGTCCACGAATTATTGAAATACGTGCAGAAAGTGCACTCATTGAACGTGCAATATCATCTGCAAGACCAATCACTCTTGCAGATTTTGTACCTGCTTGTGGTTCAAGTTTGTATAAAGTCACAACCGGTCCATAACATACACTTATAATTTTTCCTTGCACGCCAAAATCACTCAGAACCTGTTCGAGCAGAGATAAATTCTTATTGCTCTCTAATGCATTCAACTGTTTTCTCTGCAAAGATTCTTCTGCTTTGGAAAGTAAGTGAATGCTTGGAAACTCAAACTCGCTAGAAGGTGGTTTAACAATTTCTTCGGCAGCTTTTTTCTTTCTTTCTTTCGGTTGTTGTTTAGTGGTTATATATTTTTCCTCTACTACTAATGGTGCTATTGAATAATCAGTAGTTTTACGTAACCTGAAAAACAGAACCTTTGTAAAAAGGGAAAATATTTTTTTACATAGGAAAAGCAAAGAATAAACCGTTCTCTTCCAACCAATCAATCCTACAATACCTATTGATGCTACTACTGTGAATATGTAAAACGGGCAGTGGTCAATTAGAGCATTACCGACTATTCCACCGTGCATGTATCTAGCAGTAATGCCAAGCGAAAGTTGCGACAATATAGCATATATTGCTACATTGATTAACGTTAGGTAGATAATTTTCAGCAATGATGCTCTGAAAATTAAAAAGTAAACTATGGTTGTAGCTATTGTAATACTAGCGAGTCCAAGAAATTGAACCAATATATCAGCTAAATATGAACCTACTACTCCGCCCAAATTTGTTACTTCCTGATTTGTAGCTGTATTTAAGGATGGATCTTTATAATTATAGCTAAAAACCGATATATATATATACATTAATAGTGACAAGTATATCGCTGATTTTAGCTGTTTTTTTAACATCTACTTAAAGTAATAAGTAATTGTATATTTTACAAAGTGAATTGCTATTATCAATATCATCACGGATAAATCTAATCCATTGAATGGTTGTATATACCTTCTGATAACCTTTAGTGGAGGATGGGTAAGTCTGTTTAAAGTTTGCATTATGCTGCTTACAATCTCATTATACATGTTAACTACATTCAATTTAATCAACAAATCGAGAGCAATTGAGCATATTAGAACGAAGCTGTAAAGATCAAGTAACAGGTTAAGTAAGTATATGATTGGATGCATATTACTAATTTACACTAAAACCTATTATGTGTAGTGATATGTATAAAATCAAGCCCCACAATAATTTTTATGCTGAAATAGGTGTAAACAATAAGCTATAAGATATTATACCCTTTGATTCCACGTGGATAAAAAACTTATTGATAAATTAACGGAGAGATGTGTACTGTATGAATAGCTTTTTGATCATGTTTATTACATGCAGGATAAGTGTTCAGGTACGTATGAAACCAGCGCTTCTTTTCTTGTCACCTCTTGTTACCTAAATAGCCTCTGTTCAAGTAGCCCCTTTGTTGTCATCCCAGTGCCCAGACACTGGGATGGCTTTGTTGCACCACTCAAGGAAAGAACAGGCAGTTACTGATGGAATTTGTTATAAAATAGATATTTAGCCGACAAAGGAAAAATATGCCAATAAGAATGAAAGTCAGTAACTGCAATGAATATAACAAATTTCTTCAA
>NZ_JBNRJY010000065.1:0-952 GCF_059414725.1 Wolbachia endosymbiont of Tuta absoluta | reverse complement strand
TGATGATAGTATTAGAATAATAAGTGATAGACCAACTGATGCGGATTTAGAAAAAAATAAAGATGTAAAGATTAAAGTTGGTGATGCTTACCTAAGCCTTGCTGATGCAGTAAAAACGTGTAGACAGCAAGAAGATCGATCATCTCCTTCTGTTACGGGTGGAAGCTCACGCTGGTCATTCTTTCCTGCACACCTGTCATCATAGCCACGACTGCTCTCGTAGCTTGGGTTAGTTTTTCATGAAGTTAGATGAAATAGTTCAATTTAGGTGAACCACCTGATTGTCCGAAAAGAAATGGTTCCGTGCTTCGGAGGGCACGTTACGCCGTCGGTCCCGGTTGCTGTCTATGATTACTTAGACGGCGGTCGTTACACAGCTATGTCAGAGGCCTACTACTAATAGTAGTTGAAAAACTCTGACACCAGGGTTCATCGAGTCGTTTGACGACTTTCAAGTTTACTTGTATGTGATGCCGGCTAAGAATATCATCACCCCACTTCTTTCCCGTGGATGTCGAAAGAGGCAATTATAGGACTCGAGAGTTAAGTGTGATTGCAATTTTAAGCGATGGGCTGATTGATAACCTGTCACTACGATGATACACAATTTTCTGAATAACCCTCAAATGGTTGTCAGACGTGGCGTAAATGTCCGTTATTAACGACAGTTTACGCTTTGCCTACCCTGCAAGGGATATACATGTGATTATTTATATGCATGTGCGGTGGCGTTCCAATTAATCTTTGCCTATATACAAGAACTGGTCAAAATTCTGCACTATGACCAGTTGGCTGGTCAGGAATCAACTTTTGACGACACATTCATCAGCGTAGAATACGTCTGCGTTCAACTGTAAATAGAACTCTAAACGGGGGTTCCTATAGTTGGACAGTTGTTTGAGAATCCAATGACGAAGAACAATTATAAATTTAGATTATTATATCTTTTAGC
>NZ_JBNRJY010000064.1:0-16774 GCF_059414725.1 Wolbachia endosymbiont of Tuta absoluta | reverse complement strand
GTGTTCTCACAGCATCCAAAAGTTCTGTTGATTTCGTTTCTTCTAGTTGTGGCATAAATTATCTCTAAAAGTTTGCTTGACTTTTCTTTACTATTCCTAAATAAATTATTACTAATTTAGTATATCTTTTTGTTAAGAATTTAAACGATATATCTACTTTCAGCAGCCAAAATCAAGGGCTGTGAGAAGTGTTTTCTTTGGAATCGTATGGTCTACCAAACGATACATACGAACTTTTCTAGATAATAATTTCATTATACGCTGAAATCAGCTATATTGGCTCACTTTTACTAAACCTACGTACGAACTGTTTTGCCTAAGCTTATGAAAATAATTTAAACCTTCTATTTTTATAACCTTATTTCTATGCGGCTTGTTCTCGCAAATATACGACCTTTTTTGCAATTTTAGAAAGAGTCAATAATTCAAATTTTTGCAGCACTAAAATAGACGTTTCTTTAGTTACAACAAGGTCTATTTTTTCGTAAATAAAAATGTTTTATAATAATTAATTATTAGAATGAAAATATCATACTTGGCTCTCAAGAAATTTCCTGTTGTGCAGTGGTAAGGTTTGGAGAAAAAGATTGACTTGGCAACGATAATTTACTAGACTAAAGTTTATATTAAAATACAAAATGGGGTTGCGGGTATGGAATCTGGTTTGGATCACAATTACAATAAAATACTTGATATATTAAAAGGTGCTATTAAAGGCGACGATAATCAAGTTAAAGCAAGAAAACACCTTAGAGTAGAAAGATGGTTGAGGGCTTATATTCAATTAATTGAAGATTTTGATGAGGAAAAACTAATTTTTTTTTCTGATATATTCTCTGATAATTCTTGTTGGGATGGAATAAAATTAAAGAATAAAGCTGTTGGTGAAAGGCTAACTGAAGAAAAAAATAAAAATGGAAAAGAAAATCCGCTTGATCTTGCAGATAGATATTACTTGGCATGTAAATATTGTCTAGAAGATAAGATTCCTGGATTATTTGAACAAGTATTTATGAGATTTAAGAGAAGTGCCTTTGAAGAAGATGGATCTGATGATGATCTGAGAAGAGAATTATTGGAAAATATCGAAGAAACTAGCCCTATAGAAGCTTTCTGGTCTTTTCTTATTGATAAGCAGATTGGAAAACTAAACGAATATAAATCAGTTGAAGGTTTGCAAAAATCCATACAGATAAATTCTAATAAAAACTGGGAAGAAGGTATAGAGTTCTTCTATAATAAATTACACAATGATTCCAGTATTTCTAGTCAAGATAAAGATGATCTGTTAATTGAAGCAGCTTTATCTGCAGTAAAGGGTTACAAAGAAGTAGACACCATAGAGTTTTGCCTGTCTAAAATGGATGATGAGCAAAAGAAAAAATTACTAGATAGAGATTATAAGGAAAATACTTATTATGCAGTGTTGAATGTGCTAGTAGGTCAGTATTACTTTGATTCTTTTATGGAATTAATCCGATTGTGTAGTCAGATTGAATGTGAACGTTACACAACTTTTTTATCTTCATTATCAGATCAAGTACTGAAGAATCCAGATCTGTCTGAAGAAACAAAAAAATGTATGATGAATGTTTGGGAACGTATAATAAAATTAAAAACTCAAGACCGCGGGGAGCAATCTATTTCCTCTATTTTTGTAGACTATTCAGTTACATATACAATAGCAAATTTAATTGTGGATCCAAGTAGACAAGGGGTAAGTAAAGAAGAAATATTAGGGAAGATATTAAAGCACGTAAAAGAAATGAGTGGTGAAGAGATGATAAAGGTTAAAGATTCTGTATTAAGTAAAATTCAGTTATTTCATGGGGGTAAAAAATTGCAGTTAGGAGAACAAGTATTTTCTAAATTAGCTCAAGAAGCTTCTAAAGAATCAATTTTGCGTGAAGCTGGTGATACTTTGCCACAGTCAAGTCTCAGTACGACTGATACCCCATATAATATAAAATCTTTAAGCCATAGCAAATAGGAGTAATATGCCAAGTAATGTCAAGCCGCTTGAGTTGGTACAGCTTCTGTTAATGAGAAATAAATCAAAAGACGAGTTCCTAGATTTTCAAAAAAGGTTCCAATCGTTTATCAATCAATCTCCTTCTTTTTTGCATTCAGTTGGAAAGCCAGGCTTTTTCCCTAGTTTCTTTTTTGGTATGTTTGCTACTGTATTAGACACAGAACTTGCTACTAAAATTGGTATTAAAAAACTTCATTTTCGTTTTGATGATAATAGAACTTTAAAAATAGCTATATTAACTAATGAGGGACTTAAGTGTATAACGATGTCTGATCAAGTTGATGGTAACATGCATCTAAAGTTCTCTCAAGGAGAGTTAGAAAAAATAGCACAGAAATGGAAAATGGGAGCAGAGTTTGATAAACTAGAAAAAGAAGAGCATGAAATAACAATTACAGGAAAAGAAGTAAAGTACGGAAAGGTTGATCCAGCTTTTAGTAAAAAGACTGATTATTCACAAAAAGGTTTTACAGAAATAGAAAAAGATCGTGACCAACAAGACCTAGAGAGCTTAATTTCAAAATTGAGTAATCAAGATTTCGAAGAAGTAAAAAAGAACGCTAGAAGAATGTTTAATTATATTACAAATGTCTATAAGAAATATGAAAAAGAAACTCTATTTAGCGGTAAAGAATCAAGTCATCATGGGTTTTTAGCTGGGTTTTTGATAAATTTTAAGTATCGTTTTCACCTAAAACTTTATCTCGAATTATTTGCTGGAAAAGGTTACGCAGACATTATTTTACTTGTGCGCGGTTCTGATAAGTCGCTAAGCTCTATTCCTATTATTATTGAGCTTAAAGCAGGTACTGGTGAGATAAGTACAGTGATAAAAGCATTGAAGCAAGCACAAGATTATGTTAAGGGCTCTTTTTCTAACTCTATAAGAATGATTACTATAGCTAATGAAGCTATTTGTGTAGGATTAAATTTTGACATGGTTCATCACGAAAATGTTAAAATTGATGTAGAAAATTTTCTTAGTCGAGAAGGTAATTCTGTAATAGAAAAGTTACTTGGCACTGAAGCAGCGAATGCTGAGGTGATAAGAACACAGCTAGAGTATCTTTACTATGGAATTGTTTGGAGCAATGGTGGAAGTGATAATATTAATTATGTCAGCAGAATGATCTTAGGTCAGCTAGTACTTATTTCTAATATTATTAAGCGTGAAAAGTTAGGTAAACATATTTTTATTTATGATCAAAATGATAAAATGGTTACTGGATCACAGAAACGCCCAGAAGCAGCAAAAGAAAGTATTGAGGATTGTGTTACAACTATAGTGCTAACTTTAGGTAAGAAGGTGCTTATACTCAACATAAATGAAAAAAATGAATTTGCATTGAGAGTGCCAGATAATAAAGGAATTCCTATTGAAAATATTAGGAGAATTCAAAACGTCAATGACATAAAGATACAAGAAATAACCTGTAACTTATACAGTACGCCTAGTAATAAGAATCCATTTGATCAGTACTGTAATAAGAATAAGGGAATTACAGTAAATACGTATGACTCATTGGACAAATACAAAAGAGGTAAAGAAATTTTACAAGGTAATTTTACTCGAATTGTGGAAAATAAAAAATTTAAAGCAGCTTTGAGCAAAGCTATAGAATCTGGTAAATATGATGATTACAAAAAACTATTTGAAGAAATTTCTCATATACTACATCCTTTCAAATCATTAATAAGCAATGAGGCTACATTTCAAGCTGTATTGCATGGTTTATTTAGTAGCTACGGAGAAGATAATATAAAAGTTATTACTGAATTTCAAATAGGTGGTGGAGAGAAGTTGGATGTTATTTTGGTTATAAATGCTACTGATCAAAAAAAAGAATACCCCCCAGTTGGAATAGAGCTAAAATTTGCTAAGAAAGGAGAATTGGATAAAAAAGAAAAAGATGCTAAGGACCAGTTGAAAAGATATAAAGAAGGTGAAGCGTATAAGGTAATTACTGATGCTGGCAAAGTGAAACTGATATATGCTGTTTTTAATAAAGGTGCAACAGATGAAGGTTCCCTTATAAAAATTGGTAATGAGTTTGTAGAGGTAGATGTAAGACATAGCTCTGTGGTTGCTTTTGGTCAACAGCCAGGTAGTCTCCAACAACCTTATGTTAAACAAGCAGGTCTATCTCGAGCAGTTAATCAGTGATCTAGTCTTAAGAAATAGTCATCTTAAGTAGGTTATGCTGTCGGGAAGTTTTGTGACAAAGTTATAGAAGGAAAACAAAATGATCCTGATACGAGTACATGGAGTGCTGTTAAAAGTTCGTTTTCCGATACATTTATTACTAAGCATAATATGAATTACATTTATAGTAATCAATCTCCAGTGAATTCCTTAGATAGCTAAGAGCTAAAAGTATGTATTGTGTAAATAGTTACCAAGGCTGGAAGGTTTTGAACTTTTTTTCACAACACTGATGTTCTTGCTAAAATATTTTTGAAAAAGTTAGTTGACTTATAAATAATTCTCTACTAATACTGGCATGTGTTTGTTTATTCTGCTGAAGTGGCTCCGCAGGTTACTGTATAAGCTTCAGCAGTTTCCGTGCTCCTTTAAAGCATCATGCTCTTATAGTAGTGATATCAAGTATAGGTCTTAACCATGTTGATTTATAGTAAAATTAGCTCAAATTTGGAGTCATAAGCAACTTTTAACCTCTCTATATACTCCATTGTTACTCACCATAAAAACTTAACAAAAGCTTAACGACGTGAGCAGTAAAAAGATTATGGTTATTGACTTAATGTTACATATCGCATACAATATATCATATATCTTAGCTTAAGGGGTAAGTATGAGTGAGTCTACTGGGATGGTAAAATCTATCATCAATCTACTAAAGCCAAAATCCAAATCAGAACTATATGATTTCGAATATGAGTCCATTATAGAACATCTATCATCTAAAGAGCATTTATTAAATGAGCTGATGAATGATATGTGGTACTCAGGAGACTTACCATCAGTCAGAAACTATAATGAACCATTATCTTTGATAGATAGCAAACTTGGATTAAGTGAACAAATTTGTGTTTGGTTTGCTCTGGACCATGATCTTACGCCAAGTCAAAAAATTTTAAACAAAAAGTTACTTAGTGCTCTAAAATGTTTAGCTTCTAACTGTGGTTCATTTGATAATACTGAGCCCCTTGAAGAATTTTTACATGATAATAAAAACAATAAAGATTTAAAAGTGATTCTTAACCTAAGAAGAGGAGAATCTCAATCAACAGTATTGCATGCGATTGCAGGAGCAAATATTGGTGGATTTCGTCGCATAGGAAATCAGGCTATAGATTTACTCTTAGAAGCAGGCGCAGATCCTAACATACAAGATAATAAAGGAAAAACACCATTATGCCTTGCTGCTGCCAAAGGTCATTACGATAATACAAACTCTCTCCTCTCAAAAGGAGCTAACCCTAATATAACAAGTAGAAAGGGTAAAACTCCACAACAAATAGCAACTAATAAACTCTGCTATAATATAGAAGAATTATTTTTAACTGATAAACAGAAAAAGATGAATAAGGAATTGTATGACTTACTTGCACTAGATTCAGACTGCACTAAAAATTTAAAGGAGTTTTTAAGTAAGCATAAAAGAGACTCAGACCTAAAAGTGGTGCTAAATATTCGGCACGGAATGGGTGAGTCAAAAGTGTTCTCATATGTTGAACGTTTTGCTTGGGACAATGAAGATCTTGCTCAAGAGTTAAGAAAAATATTTCTAGAAGCAGGAGCATTAGATTATGATAAAAATATTATTTATCGTCAGCAAAAGAAAGGACAGGTCAGCAAATTACTCGTTAATTTAACCTCAAATCAAAAGGAGAAGTTAAATAAGTTTTCTGATAAGATGTTTCAAGCTCAAAATATGGCTGAACTTGAAGAGATTGTAAACGATGCTATAAAGTCTGGTGTACGATTAAACTATTCTCTTTCACAAGATTTCTTTTCAGGTAATGAATACACTTTTACCGATTATGTGATGAAAAAAATCAGTGAGTTGGAAAAAAATCCTAAAGTTGCTAGTAATATAATATGTCAATTAGTATCAAAAGGGGCAGTGTTTGGTAATACAGTTGATGCTAACACACTGACACCAGAATTTAAAGAGCATAAAACTAACCTAAAAAAAGCTTATATAGATTATGTTAGCAATTCTCATAAGTTTATTGAAATCGCAAAAAATGCAACCAATAGCGAGCTAAAAGATGTAAGAGTAGACAACTCCGTTTTTTACTTAGAATATTCTAAAGATAGTAAAATAGACATTATAAAGATAACAGATGGGGTAAGGGATTTAGGTCTCACAGATGGGGATGTAAAGTGTGGAAGAAATATAGTAAGGATTGGTAATAGTGAAGTAGAAATTAAAACTGAAGATGGCATAAGGAATTATACAGATCTTACAGAAGGCAGCAGTATAGTATTAACTTTCTATACTAGTTTGGGAGAATTGGAAGTTAGATTATATCCTGATGAGAACAATAAAAAATTGATAAGAGTAGAAGTGAGCGATGAAGATCTATTTGAAGAAATAGCAAGTCATGAAGAAATAGGGCAAAATTGCTTATTGGGAGGTTTATCGGTTATTGAAGCTATAGATCAAGGTGTTTTTGCTAGATCTGGTGGATTAATGCATCCTGAAGTAATAAGCGAGTCTAACAACAAATGGACAGAACGTGAAGAGTTAAGAAGAGTTTCTGACTCTAGGGGAGAAATTGCTAGGTAAATTATGCAGCTAACCACTTTTGTATCTAGAGTGATTATGCTTTAGTATATAATCAAGTTCTGTAACACTGTTCTAACCCCAACTATGAATTAGATTGTAGGTAAATTATTGAAAATCACTACTTTTTTAGTTAAGTTTGATCAAATTTAAAAGTAGCGTATGCATCATGCAGCTAATACCAACACTCATTGTTGGGAACGCAAATGATAAATTTGTTTAACTTCTCAATTATAGGCAAAAACAGCTCTTTTTCATGTGTTTCATAACTAACGGAAATTGGTATTAGAAAAATTATACTTGCATTAGCTTTTATTCATGCTAATTATGTACATAATATATCTATAGATTGAGGGATTATGATATTAGAATATATTTTAGGAACTAAGCAAGTTCATGCAAATGGTGGATTAGCTACTGAAGAACAGCACATGGAACGTTTTGGTCAGCAAACTCTGGAGCCTAGTCCATCATTGTTAGATCAAGAACAAACTGATGACTGGCATGAGTCCGTTGTTGAAGACAACAATACTGTTGTTGAAAGTTCTTTTATTCCAGAGAACTCAATTTTAATGAATTTAGCAAATCTGTTAACTGAAAGCGAAAAAGTTTCGATTGATGAATTTCATGACAAGATGGAAAGTATAATGAAAGAGTTTCATGAAAATAGATACGAAAGTTCTGCAAAGGTCACTCTAGAAAAGATGGAACGTTTAATAGATGAACATTTGAAAAGAAAAATAAAGCTAAATTTACGCTGTGATCACTATGAACGTAGTGTGTCGAATTTTATATTTAAAAAAATAATTGACATTGCTAATGCTAGCAGTGTTATGCGTATAACTCCTACTACTATATCACGTTATAAGGACAATGGGGAAGAGGCAATAGATGAGTGGGAAGAGGCTTTAGAACCTTTATTCAATATTGTCAATAAGCTACTATTAGCAGGTGCAAAAATAGAGTCTGATTTTTACAATGATAGAATGATAGGTGAAACTATGTGGGGAAGTGATGAGCCTATTTTTACAGAGTGTAAAAAAATTAAGGACAAACTGAAAAGTATCGCATATGAAGGTTTAATAAATAAGAATGAACAAGTTCAAGATGATGATCTGCAAGTAGAAGTAGATAACAATCTTGTTCTTTTTAGGTGGCCAAAAAACAGTATTGTTGAAGTTGGAAAGGTTATGAATAGTAAGGTGAATGAAAACTTTAGTATAGAAAGTAGCATCCTACAGATTGGAGAGAGTATAGTAAGAGTTGAAAATATAGGAGGAAAAAGAAATTATACAGATGTCTTAGGAGATAGCATTGAAATGTCCTTTACCACTGAAGTAGGCGAGATTAGTATTCATCTGTATCCTAGTGATAGTAATATAATAAAAGTAAAGCTTGATGGAGAGAACCAGGAGAAGTTTAACAAATTAAAAGATAAATCAAGTCTAGGAGAAAGCTGCTTTTTAGGAGGAAAAAGTGTTCTACAAGCTGTTAACGATAAAGGTTTTGAAAGAAACGGTAGAATACTTATAGAGTCAGCTGAAACTATTAAACAATCAAATTTTGTAGTGAAAGAATCAGGTGTCCCATCTACTCTTATGAGGCCAATCGATAGTTTAGACCAGCTGCAAAAGGTGGGAGCTTCGAAAGAAATAGTAGTGTGTTAATGAAGTCAACTAAAATTAGTAAACAAAAGAAAGGTCTTGGAGGGTAAAAAAATTGATGTATCTTCAAAGTAAGATTTTCTTAGGTATAAACTATACTCTCAAGGTGAGAAGAAATAGTAGGGGGATAAGTGTTGACTTAATAATTTAGAGATTCTTCTAAAGAAATTATTTTTCTCTCTTGATGTTTATTCTTTTATAGGTATAGCCTTTTGTGTTTGATTGAATTGACTTTTGTGATACCTACAGAATTTCCTTTATCACCCCAACTATGGATTAAATAAAGAGATAAAAGTGCAGCTAAGAAGAGGAAAACAGGGTAAGCTCAAGTATTTTATCAATAATTAAGAGGTTACCCATGAAGAAAGATATTACAGAACTTTACTGTTGCGTCGAGGATTTTTGTCGCACAGTCGATGATAATTTTGCTAATATGCTCCTATCAAAAGGAAGAAAACCCACTAGAATAACGGACTTCGGAAATTCTCACCATAATTCTATTATATCATCAATCCCCTTGCAAAAGTTTCAAAGCTTTTTACCTACTTTATCTGCCACTTTATAAATCTGAGTTTTCTAAATTGCCAACATATGACCGATTTATCGCTCTTAAATCACGGGTTTTATGGATTACTTTTGCAATGGTTCTGCAAACAAGCAAAAATGACAGGTATTGCCTACATAGACACTTCTACAATCGCTGTTTGCCACAAAAAAAGAATCTCCAAGAACAAAGTTTTTGATGGTTTGGCAGAAATTAGTAAGAGCACATATGGTTGGTTTTTTGGCTTTAAATTGCACTTGGTAATTAATGAAATTGGAATCACTTACTCTAACCAAAGGTAACGTTGATGACAGAAAACCTGTGCCAACTCTCACTAAAAGACTGACCGGACTTTTGTTTGGAGATAAGGGCTATATAAAGAAAGAGCTCTTTGAGAAACTCTTTGATAGAGGCCTAAAACTCGTCACTAAAGTAAAAAAAGGTATGAAAAACGTACTCATTTCACTTAAAGAGAAGATTTTACTAAGGAAAAGATCGATTGTTGAGACTGTTTTCGACTCCTTGAAAAACAAATTTGAGATTGAGCACACAAGACACAGATCGCCAACAAATTTCCTAATTCATGTTTTTTCTGTTCTGATTTCCTATTCCATGCAGTCGAAAAAGCCCTCTATTTCTATGCCTTTCTTTGCTGGCTAATCCATAGTTGGGGTTTTATCAGACCCACCACATGATTCAGCGGGAGAAGGGCTATCAGGTTCTTACGCAATAACTTTGGAGTTCTGGAATCGTTTCATATGTATGTTTAAGATTATCACTATTTTTATTACATAGTTAAGTATCAGTTCCTGTAAAACTAGTTTACCTTAATTCTTTGTTTTAAAGTATTGGTTTTCTGGCACATAGTCTTTTCCATTGCCTATTGCTTTTGTAAATTGAGATTCTAAGCCGTAAAACTTCTCCAATTGGTCACTCCATAACATTGGTACTTCTCTTAAATAAGCTAGCTTCAAATCTCTTGGCTGTCTCCCATTTACTATGTCTTCCTTTATTTTTGGAGCTAAATAATTTAATCTCAAAATTTGCTGTATACGTCTTGTACCTATATTAATTTTGGCACTCATCTCTTTAACACTTCTATACTTTCCCTCTTCTAGCTGACGTTTCCATAGGTGAGCTCTCACCACTGCTTTCAGTAGTGCATTATTTGTTTTCCCTTCTGGCTCTACTACTGTGCATTTATTTCCTTTCTTTTTTATTGGTATAAATGTTTCCTCTGACTCAGAATGTACCTCTATTCCATCTTCTCTTATCATTACTCCCTTTATTAACTTTTTCACTACTTCTTTCTGCTTTCCAAAACTTAAATTTTCCCATTTTTCTTCGGTCTTTTCTCTCCAATTTTCATATATCTGCTCCGCTTTCCTCATCACTTCTTTTTCTACTTCTCCTGCTATTACATTTCGGTTTTCTGATTCACAACCTTTTCCCCTTAAATGATTGTTGCATACGTAATATCGATATCTCTTATTCTCCTTTTTTGCATATGTCAGTGTCATATTCACATCACAGCTCTTGCACTTAATTATTCCCCTAAGCAGTGCTTCCTCATATTTTGCTTTTCTATATGGTTGATTCCTTATCAATTCCTGCGCTTTTTGCCACTTTTCTTCTTCTATTATTGCTTCATGCTTTCCCTCATACTCTTTTTCATAATGTTTGATTTTTCCCATATATATTGGATTTGTTATTATTCTCCTTACCGTCGCTTTTTTAAAGATATCTGATTTTGTCCGGTATCCTTGACTATTTAACTCCCTTGCCAATTCTGCCATTGATTTTAGCTCCAAATATCTTTCAAATATGTGCCCTACTATTTTTGCTTCTTTTTCATTTATTATTAATTCTTTATCTTTTACATCATACCCAAGCGGTAAAGTTCCACCCATCCATAATCCCTGCTCTTTTGATGTTGCTATTTTATTTTTTACCCTTTCTACAATCATCTCTCTTTCTAGCTGTGCTGCTCCTGATAACACTGTTTGTACAAACTTTCCCATTGGCGTATTATTATCAAATATCTGCGTTACTGCTACAAAATTTACTCGGTGCCTTCTAAAAAATGATGTTACTTCAATGCTGTCTTTTGTCTCCCTTGATAGCCTATCCAGAGTATACACTACCACACAATCTACTTCTCCTCCTTTAACATCTTCAAATAATTCCTTTATTGCTGGTCTTTCTAAATTCTTTCCTGAGAAACCTCCATCATCGTACCTTTTGGCCAATACTACCCAACCCTCTCTGCTCTTTATGTACTTTTCACATGCTACTCGCTGCGCATCTAAACTGTTAAACTTTTGTTCTAGACCGTCTTCATTTGACTTTCTCGTATATATCGTGCATCTTACTTCTTTTAGCATTTTCAACTTCCATTTTTATCACGCATTCCAAATAATAAAGGTCCGTTGTAACTCATTCCCATTATTTTTCCGGCTACTGCTGACAATGATGTGAAAAATTCTTCTCGGTAGATTAAACCCTTGTCTGTTACCATTACCGCATGTGTTTCTTCCCCTCTCTCTAATATTAGCTCTGTTCCTGCTACTGGCAATTTGTCACTACTTATTCTTTTTCCCTTCTCTAGTCGATCTGCCAGATACTCTAGTCTTTTTGACCCTTTTCTTGACATTTTTCCATATGCTTCCTCCTGCATTCTATATGATAGTCTTGGTATCAGATATTTCTTTGAATGTTTAGGTGCCTCTTCCCCATATACCTTCTTCCATATTTTTCTCAGTTCTGATAACGATTTTCTCTCTAATAACAACACTTCCTTTTCTACCATTTTCTTCCTTTTCTCAATCAACTTCCATAACCTTCTACTAATTCTCTCATGATCTCTTCGCTATTTCCCATATATGCCAAATCTATCGGTGTATATCCTTTATCATCTTTCTCATTTACATCTCCCCTGGCTTCTAATATTGCTCTTACGTTCTTTATCTCCCTCATAAATACTGCTCCGTGTAGTGGCGTCCTTCCTATATAATTTCTAGTATTTACATCTGATCCTGCTTTTATTAGCTCCCTTACCGTTTTTTCACAGCTCATCATGCTTGCACAATGTAATGCCGTATATCCTCCATCATTTTTAGCATTTACTTCTCCTCCTCCTTTTATCAGTGCCTTAATATTTTCTACCTTTCCCAGAAATGCTGCTAGGTGTAACGGTGTATCTCCGCTATTATTTTCTATATTTATTTCTGCTCCCTTTCTATCAGTAACTTGACTACTTTTTCATCAGAGAATTGTGCTGCTAGATGCAATACTGTATTACCACCTTCGTCTTTTTCATTTATTACATAAAATGAATTCTTCTTTAATTTTTCCAATCTCTTATTTAAATTGAACATCTTAGTTACCCCACCCATTTACCACCTTAAGTCTGTCTCATTAATCATTTCATTCACTTGGCTTATTATCTTGCTTGCTAAATTTTGACATTCCTCCTTTATTAGTGATTTGTCTCTTTTCCTTATTTCTCCTATCTCTATTATTTTTAGCTCCGGCATGTAGCTTCCATTCAACATGTCTGCTATTTCTCCCACTAGCCCCTCTATTCCATAGCAGGTCAGTTCTCTACTTTTTGTTATTCCTCCTTTTTCTCTCAAAAATTTACTCGCCTTTTCACTCTCTTTGCTATCACATAGACGATACTTTTCACTTTCCCATATGTAATACATTGGCGTTGCTCCGTACTTATTCAGTTGATTAACTTCAGCTCCAGCCTTTACCAGCTCTTTTATTATTTCAACTCCTGCTCCTCCTATTTTGCACGCAGAGTGCAGTGGCGTACATCCAGTGACATATTGAGTGGCATTTACTTCTGCTCCCGACCTTAGCAGCACTTTTACATTTTCTAAACTTTTTGCGAATACTGCACAGTGCAGAGGTGTATAACCATTTTTGTCTCTTGCATTAACCTCTGCTCCTTTTTTTATTAATAACCTTACTGTTTTGTAATCAGAGATTTCTACTGCTTGATGCAAGATCGTCTCTCCTTCTTCATTTCTTTTATTAATGTTTTTAAACCCGTTACTTGATACTTCTTTAAAAAACTTACTCTTGCTAAAACTCATTTCATACCTCACAAAATTAGCTTTTCTAGCGCCAGACAAATTTCTTATATTTACCTGCTGCTATTCAAGTCATGTCCTTTTTAGCATGAGAAAGCAAGTCCTTTTCTTTTTATTTCATACATTTTAACCTATTATTAATATAATATATGAGGATCTAAATATAAGTACTTAACTTATTATAGATACAACTTGACTACTTTTCCAACTTCTGTGCAAATGTCGATGTTCGTGCCATTTCAGTACTCCTGGGTAAAATACTAAAACCCCAGTTATGGATTAACCAAGGCAATAAAACTTAGAAATAGAAGGCTTTTTTGACTGCATGGAATATGAAATTAATGTAGAAAAAATATGTACCAGAAAATTTATTGGCGATCTGTGCCGAAGCTCAAATTTATTTTTTAAACAACCAAAGACTGTCTCAATAATCGACCTTTTTCTCAATAAAATCTTCTCTTTTAGTGAGACTAGTGCGTTTTTCATGCCTTTTTTCACTTTAGTGACAAGCTTTAAACCTCTATCGAAGAGTTCCTCAAAGAGCTCCTTCTTGATATAGCCTTTATCTCCGAACAAAAGTCCTGTCAGTCTTTTAGTTATAGTTGGCACAGGTTTTCTGTCATCAACGTTACCTTTGGTTAGAGTAAGTGATTCCAATTTCGTTAATCACCAAGTGCAATTTAAAGCCAAAAAACCAACCACACGTGCTCTTACCAATTTCTGCTAAACCATCAAAAACTTTGTTCCTAGAGATTCTTTTTTTGTGGCAAACGGCAATCGTAGAAGTGTCAATGTAGGAAGATTTTCGCTTGTTCGCAGAACCATTGAAGAAGTAATCCGTAAAACTCTCGGCTTTAAGGCAATAAATCTGTGATATGAAGGCATCTTTGAAAATTCTGATCTATAGAGTAACTTAAGGTAACAAAGATAAAAAGCCTTGAAGTTTTTACATGGCGATTGGTGGTATAACAGGATTATGGTTAGTATTTCTGAGTGCGCTATTTCTGGTTGGTTTTTTGCCATTTGATAAGAACTTATTTGCAAAATTTTCATCTACTACACGACAAAAATCCTCGACGCAGCAGTAAAATATCTTTCTTCATGGGTAACCTCTTAAATTATTGCTAAAATACTTGAGTTTACCCTATTTCCCTCTTTATTAATTCTACTTTTATCTGTTTTCTAATCCATAACTGGGGTTCTTAGAGCAATACAAGATAGTATAGCAAAACTCTCTAAACACTATAACCTCAACTCCAAAACTATTGTTAAGTGGAAAAAACGCTCATTCACTAAAGATGCTCAAACCATTCAATGCACCATAATTATGCTTTCAAACATATATTTGATCATGTTTATGAAGAAAATAATATCGAACATCGCTTAACAAAAGTCAGCCACCAGTCAACTAATGGGCAGGTTGAGCTTATTGAATAGAACACAATTCAACAGTCAAGAAATATTACTATAAGTCACATCAACAACTTAAAGAGCATCTCTATAACTTCGTTATAGCCTATCACTATGCGAAAAGACTTAAAACTCTCAAGGGTTTAAACACCTTTTGAATTCATATGTACAAAGTGGACAAAATCTCCAGAGTTGTTTATAGTTAATCCATGCCATCATATTCTGGGGCCATACATCTAAAAGGTTTAATATATTTTGCTCTATGGTTATCTTTTTAGATTCCTTGTCTATCCTATTCTGCCAATCTCCTGAACGGATACAAAAATAGTAATATCCTACATGCCTTGAAGCAGTTAATACATGTAAAGAGGCAAGCTCATCATGCAACTCAACCCACATAGACAAGGTTAACTGAAAAAATCAAGAACAGAAACAACAAGACCTCTCTTCACAATAAGTGATATTTTACCGCGCAAGATCCTTCTTAGATTCTTGACAACATTGTGCGTCCTGTAACATACCAGAGGGAACGTTATCAGAAAGAGAGGATATAGAATCAACATTACTTACACTAGCAACAGGTGATACATTTTCATCAGAATCAATATTACTTATACTAGTAGTAGAGCTAGCAAGAGGGGATACATTTCTAGAGCAAGAACTACTACCGTACAAGAAAGAAGTACTACCATGAACAATATCTGAAACAGGAGGAGAAGTAGGAAAAACATTAGGACGTCTAGAAAGATTAGGCATGCTATGGTAACTAGGCAAGAACTGGTGACGTGACATGGGAAATGGGAAGCCTTGAAAAGGTGGACGAAAACGATTAGGAAAGGGGTGAAAGGGCCTAAAAAATGGATGTAATGCAGGTGGACGGTTGAAATAAAGCGGGGGCTGGTACACTGAAAAGTGATCTCTATCCGCAAAACCTTGACGGCCACTTCTGCCTCCTACTCTATCATATGGCTTGCCAACATCAGAAAAACTCTCACATCTTTTATTTCTCACCTTTCCACGACTTTCATTACCACTCGAAGAGTCTTGTCGTGTAAAAAGCACTGTCCCATGTTCATCACTATCAGCCGCTCTGGACGAAGATGATTTACTTTCTGAACTTGGTTTCTCTTCGGAAATAGCACCCACACCATTAGAGACTGCCTTACAGTTTTCAGAACCCAACCTTTCACGATAGCTCTCACTCCTACTTGAAGAGTCTTGTCGTGTAAGAGACGCTGTCCTATATTTATCGCTATCAGCTGTTCTAGAGGAAGATGGCCTGCCTTCTGAACTTAGTTTCTCCCTAGAAATAGCACCTGTGTCCTTAGAGACTGACTTATGGTTTTCAGAATCCAACCTTTTACGGTAACTTTTACTCCTACTTGAAGAGTCTTGTCGTGTAAGAGAGGCTGTCCTACATTTATCGCTATCAGCTGTTCTAGACGAAGATAGTCTGCCTTCTGATCTTAGTTTCTCCCTAGAAATAGCACCTGTGTCCTTAGAGACTGACTTATAGTTTTCAGAATCCAACCTTTTACGGTAACTTTCACTCCTACTTGAAGAGTCTTGTCGTGTAAAACGTACTGTCCTATATTCATCGCTACCAGCTGTTTTGGAAGAGAATGGTCTACTTTCTGAACTTGATTTCTCTCTAGAAGTAGCACCCATGTCCCTAGGTACTTTTCTTCCTTCCATCTCCAGGAAACACAGATCAATTGCACGACGAAAGACTTGTTCCTTACTTTCCGATTTGGCAAATCTGAGCAGATTAGAAACATCTGACGAAGCATCACGGACAGAATGGATTAGCTTTTTGAAGGAAGAGTACAAGCGATCCCCTTTCTCAATGGAAGTCTCCAAACCCTCTACCATAGAAGAAAAAGTACTGATAGATTGAGAAAAGCTTTCCAAAAGACTAACAAAATCCTGCTTATTAGAATCAAATCGTGGTATTGATCCTAATGCTTCACCAGAGGAAACAAGCCTATAAAAATCCTCAGCATTGAAAGACACAAGCCCGGAGGATTCTTTCAGATTGTAGCACAAACTCCATAAAGCTCTAAAATCATTATCACTGGAACACTTTTGAATAAATTCATCTTTTGTCGCTAGCGCTACAGATTGCAATTGATCCACCTGTTCATTCAAACTTCTACTAACATCGAACAACGACTTAAGCTTGTTCTTCAAACAATTTAACAAGAAGAGAACTATACTATTGTCCATTTCTTTATACCTAATAACATACGTGCTCAGCTCATTGTAAGCCA
>NZ_JBNRJY010000063.1:0-4763 GCF_059414725.1 Wolbachia endosymbiont of Tuta absoluta | reverse complement strand
TCTTTTAATAAGCCCGAAACAACATTTAACCAACCTTCTATATCACAGCCTGACCAATGTTCTGAAAAAAGCAGACATCAACTAGTAAAAAATCATCTTGCTGTATTTTATAGCTAAAGGAAATTAGGCTATTCAAAGATGAATTGTGAATGAAAGGTTATTTGCCAAGGTAGAGCTGCCTTGGCCTACAAATCTTGGTTTCTTTATCGTTTACCATTTCATACCACTGGGCAACCCAACCAGTGGTTCTTGCAAGTGCAAAAATGGGTGTAAACATACTTGAAGGGATACCGATAGCATTCATTATTATACCTGAATAAAAATCAACATTTGGATACAACTTACGTGTAATAAAATACTCATCCTTTAAAGCTATTTCTTCAAGTTTTTTTGCAATTTCAAGTAATTCATTGTTTTGCTCTAGTTTGCTTAAAATCTCATGACAAGCATCCTTTAATATAAGCGCGCGCGGATCATAGTTTTTATAAACACGATGTCCAAATCCCATTAGCTTAAATGGATCTTTATCATCTTTAGCTTTCTCAATGAATCTATCTACATCTCCACTTTGCTCTATCTCTTTTAGCATATTTATAACTGCCTCATTAGCTCCACCGTGTGCTGGACCCCAAAGTGTAGCAACTCCTGCAGACAGGCTTGCAAATAGATTAGAACCAGCTGACCCTACCAATCTGACAGCTGCTGTAGAAGCATTCTGTTCATGATCAGCATGGAGAGTAAATATTTTATCCAGAGCTTTTACAAAAAGGGTATTATTAACAGCACTGCCAAATATCATATTTAAGAAATTCTCACTATAACTTAATTTATTATTAGCATTTGTGAATTCCTGATTGTTGATATGTCTATAAATCATTGCAACAATTGCAGGAACTTGTGCTATTGCAGAAATTCCAAAATCTAAATCTTCACCATTGACATTGTTGCCATGTGTTTCATGGTAAGATGCTGACAAATTTGCAAAACATGCAACTAAAATCGACATAGGGTGAGCAGTTTTTGGAAATGCTTTGATTACATTTGTAACTTGCTCTGATACTTTGGATGATTCTTGTATTTTGAGAAGAAATTTTTTGTGTTGCTCTGAACTGGGTAGTTCACCATAGAGCAATAAATAAATCACAGCAGTAAAACTATTATTCTCTGCCAAATCAGCTATATCATGTCCCCTATACTTAAGAACTCCTTCATCTCCATCAATGAATGTAATTGTGGAAGAGCATGAAGCTGTGGAAACAAACCCCGGATCATAAGTGAATAATCCTGTCGTCTTATATAAATCCTTAATATTTAACACGTCAGGACCTACTGTTCCACTTAATACGGGCAGATCAATTTTTGACCCATTACTTAGTTCCAATAATGCTTTTTTATCCATCACTTGAGCTACTTAATTTTATACAGAATATACAAACTGAAAAGTATATATTAATACAGTTAACTTTACATTAACCGTATTAAGCGGTCATCAATGCTTTTACTTTTGCATTTAAGCGACTTATTTTACGTGCAGCAGTATTCCTATGAATGACACCTTTATTTACACATTTGTGTAAATTGGATTCAGCATTCCGAAATGCCAAGACAACATTCTCTTTGTCACCAGACTTGATTATATCAACTAATCTTCTAATAGCAGTACGAGTTTTGCTTTTTCGCATCTTATTTACTAAAGTACGCTTTGCTATTACCTTCATCATTTTTTTAGCACTCTTATGATTTGCCATATATTAATACCTGTACTTTTCTTTTAATTATAAAGTTTTTTTGTTAATTTGCAATATCAGTTTTTTCTGCAATTAATCTACTACTTCTTTCTTCAATGATTTTTTCTAAACTTTGCAAGAATTCATTTTTGTTTAACCCAGGATATATGGGAGGTAATATTTCTATTACCGCCTTTCCGGGATTCTTTCTCAGAGAAAGTATGCTTTTTGGCCAAAACAAACCAGTGTTTAAAGCAATCGGTAACACAGGAACAGATAATACGCTATATAAAGCAGCAATACCCGATTGATATTTTATATTTTGGTTTATAGTCGTTCTTGTGCCTTCAGGAAATATTATTATGCTTCTATTTTCTTTTATATGCATTTTTGCTAGTTTAATTATATGGCGTATAGAACTGATACCATCTGAACGGTTAATAAAAATCATTTTCAGCGCTATAAGATGTAAACCAATGAATGGAATCCATTTCAATTCACGTTTTAAAATAAAAACTGCTTTTCTAAAGAGTAGTATAAAAATAAATGTTTCAAATGGAGATTGGTGTTTAGATGCAATTATAAAAGGTTGCTTAGGAATGTTTTCCATTCCCCTCACTTCATATTTAGTGCCACATAATAAACGCAACATGAATAATACAACTCTCACCGAGCAAACAAGGAAAATGGTTATTACACACTCAGGAAAGAAAATTACAGGGAGAGTAATTAAAGTATAGAATACTTCCCATAATATAAGGAGTAAATTAAACAATAAACTTGCAATCACAAACACACGTAAACTTATTTGAATTTAACTTTACTACAAAACTAAAAGCAATAAGTTTAATTATTGATCATCTGAGTAATAGGATGAGAATCAGCTAATTTGTCCTTTAACTTTTCATTAGCAATATGAGTATATATTTGTGTTGTAGAAAGATTAGTATGGCCAAGAATTTTTTGTATCAGCACAATATTTGCTCCGCTATTCAGTAGATGGGTAGCAAGAGAATGCCTAATCACATGTGGAGAGATTTTATTTTCATCAATATCGCACTTTCTTGCTAATTCCTTTATTAATTGACCAACTCTTTGCCTTGTAATGGGTTTATTAGGTTTATCACCTGGGAATAGCCAATCAGATTTTTTGTTGTTAGGAAGCAGATTGTCACGAATTGATAAATAATTTTTAAGACTTTGCAATGCTTGCTCATTAAAAAGGATTTGCCTTTCTCTGCTACTTTTTCCCTTTATTATTATATAGCCTTCTTTACCATTACCGTTTACTAAATGTAATACTTCACATAACTTCATATTAATTAGTTCAGAAACACGCATCCCGGAAGAGTAAAGAATATCTAAAATTGCACATAGCCTTTTACTGCTTATCTCTTTATTCGATCCGCTTGCTGATTTTTTTACTGTTTCCATGAGCAAAAATATTTCTTGAACACTTAAATACTTAGGCAAAGGACGGGAAACCTTTGGATTTCTTAATTCATTATCATTAGCCGGTGCTGGATTAAAATCTATTATTCCATCATTAAATAGGCACTTATAGAAATTTTTGATAGCAGATATTTTTCTTGATATAGAACTAGTTTTATATTTCTTTTGTGTACGTAAAAAGTTTACATAATCTTTAATATTAGCTTTACTTGCACCAACTAAGGTAGTGCCTCCTTCTAATAAAAATTTTTCAAGTTGGTGTAAATCTGAACGATAACTTTCCAAAGTATTTTGTGTAGAGGATTTTTCAGAAACCAAAGCATCTATGTAATACGTGATGTAAAGATTCTCTTTTTTATTTTGTGGTTGTTTATTTTTCATTATCAGCTCCTATATTTATTTCTTTGACTATAATTTGATTGAAAGTATTTTTTGTGTTTTTTATAAGAAAATATGAGATAAACAAAGCATTTATCAATAAAGTAAGTACTACAAACCTTTGTTTTAACCTTTTTTTTAAATTTGATCTTATTTTTACCATATTTCAATTATCACATTGAGTCTATAAAAAACATCCTGTAAAGTAAGTTTTACTATCGTATAAAATTTCCCTTAGCTATGTCTGTTTATTCTTATTATATCATAGTATTTATTATAATTTTAACATAAAGAAATAGTGATTTCAACTTCATTATTGTATGGGTATTAATAAATTTTTAATATATGTAATAAATACCTTACAAAAAAAGGAATCAATTGGCACTTTTTTTTAATAAAGTGTTAATAAAAGGAATGGTTACATTTGATCCTATAGATTCATTATCTATTTTTTCTATAACTTTATTAATGCTGTGGAAAGAACGTTCTATTCTTGCTAGAATATAATCAATTACCTTTAGATCAATTTTTAACTGTTTATCTGAAAATTGTTTTATTAGCATAATTCTTAATAATTCTTCGCTTGCAGGTAAAATTTTTACGCTGATAGTTGATAATATTCGCGAGCTTAAATCTTTTAGTTTGAAGTTAAGCTTTTTCGGTAAAATCGAAGAAGTAATTAGCAGTCTCTTATCATTTTCTTTCATGTAATTATAACAATGTAACAACATTTCCTCATCTTTAATGTTTTGTACATCTTCTAAAATAAACGCATCGCTGTACCTCATTTCGCTTACAAAATTATTTACATCAATGAAAATAGCATCGTTTTTTGATTGCCAGATATGAGCAAGGTGAGTTTTCCCAGAGCTGTTAGGTCCAAAAAGAATCAGGCATTTCCAAGATAAATCATTAACTATTGAGTTATATACGTGCTTATTTTCATCTAAGGTGATATAATTTTGCCAACAATAATCAACTTGATTATTGTTAAATAAATTTAATTGCACGTAAAGCCTCTTACATTACTACTTTTTGATAATAATTTTTGCATAAAAATTTACTTGGTCAGGTAAGGAAGCAGTATTACTACTACCCCCTCCCTTAGAAACGCAGCATGCAGGTTTCCCCACACTACGCTTGAGCCCCTTATCTAAGTTCTTCTTTTCTAGAACCGGCTTGTCCTTCATGATTCCTCAGGAAACA
>NZ_JBNRJY010000062.1:0-466 GCF_059414725.1 Wolbachia endosymbiont of Tuta absoluta | reverse complement strand
CACTGCTGGGGCGAAGCCATCGAGAAAAACGGCGAAGCACTTGCCGTTTCACTCGATATCTCGAAGGCCTTTGACAGGGTCTGGCATGCAAGTCTGCTCAGCAAGCTTCCTGCTTATGGCATCCCAGCTGATTTTTATACTTGGATTTCAGACTTCCTTAGTGAACGGTCCATCAGAGTAGTCGTTGACGGCTGCTCCTCTGATCGATCCTTTTGTCAATGGAAAGGAAACCGTTTTGACAAAGGACACGCAAAAATTTTTTAATTACCAAATCATATAAATATACCTATATTAAATGAATACCTAACAGCGAACACCAGTCTTTACAAGTAAGCGGAAAGTAAAAAAAAAGCAGTGGTATTTGTTTGATCGATCGCTAGATGGGCCGCTAATTCCTCACAAAATTGGAGTAAATGTAAGCATATCTTGAAAACAATAAGTCCTATCAACATACATCCAAAAAGAC
>NZ_JBNRJY010000061.1:0-211 GCF_059414725.1 Wolbachia endosymbiont of Tuta absoluta | reverse complement strand
TAGGTGAAGTTTTCTCTACCACGAGAGCTAGTGTTGAACGTTGAAAAGATTTCCTTTCTAGCCAATTAGGCATCCAAGGAGAATCAAACCCAAATAGAAGCTGCAGTGAAAATAAGATTAAAGGTATAGAAAGAATGGTTGTATAGCCAGGTGGAACAGGTATAGGTACTGATAGCGGTAAAGAGAAGATGATTATTAAAATACCAAAACC
>NZ_JBNRJY010000060.1:0-5072 GCF_059414725.1 Wolbachia endosymbiont of Tuta absoluta | reverse complement strand
TTAGTCACCTCTTTTGCCTTTTCTAGCATTTTATCTACCTCATTTAGGTATATATTGCTTATTAGTGGTGAAAGTGGTGATCGATCCGGTGCCACTTTATGTCTTTCCTACCCGGTGACACTCTATGACCTCCCAACTCAATTGATCCCACTTTAGAACTCTCCTATCTGACCGAAAATCACACAGATCACGCTTTTCGTATACACATACGGTCGCTGGGTAGGCAGAACGTGAACGGCCTTAAAAATACGGTCGCCATCGCCACGTCTTGTCAGACTTGTCAGATTATTTTTGAGAGCCGTTTCAGAAAAACCGTGTATCCCTATAAATAAACAAGTGTAATTACGCCTGTAGATGTAGATATTTTGCTACTTTCTGGACGTTTCAATACTTAGATAACGAAATAGAAAACACTCCTTACTTTGGTTGGCTATAATATGATAGACCTAAAAGTATCTATGCTACTTCAGTAGCCTTTATAACGTTACCATTCTGTTTTTGAGCTGCAATTCTGTTGACCACATCCATGGCGAGACAAAGCTTATTCTGGCAGAACAGGTTCCCGTTGATGAGACAGAGACAGACGTTGCATTCGACCAAGTAGACCGCTCCTGGCTTGCAGCGCGCAGCCTGGTGCGGGAGCTTCTGGAGGCTCGCGATCTCCCTCGGGGTAATGTGGGGGAATACATCCTTGGGGAGACGGACTTGACCCTCTGCAAGTAGAATACGGAGACTGTCAAACACCAACATTTTTGTTTTATTGTGTTTTGTTGATGTCCTTGGGCACGTGGTACACTGATGAACTCTGGTGTCAGAGTTTTTCAACCGCCTACTGCTAGTAGTATGGCATGGCATGGTTGTGTAACGACTGCTGTCTTAGTAAGCATAGACAGCAACCGGGACCGATGACTTAGCGTGCCCTCCTATGGTGATTCCTTAGTCTCTTTTTGGATAATCAGGTGATTCAGCTTGCAGTGTCCTAACCAGACTAGGAACAAATTCACAAAGTGATAAATATCAACTTTTGAATGCACCACTGAAAATCGATCCTGGAACCTTTGAAACCTTTGCAAGAGTGTAGGCATCAATTATACTTACTCATTTCTGCGCATGGTCTGTTTGTGCATCGAGCTACCTGTTTGTTTGTGCAGAAACATCTCTGGCAACCTTTTGTATAGATTTGGCCTGGCTTGCACTTCTTTGTGATCGGTAGCTTTGGATATCTACTACTGTCTCCACCTTCTCGAATGTTGTCTTTTTCTTCACTATTTGTTTTTATTTTTTCATTGTCTTTTTCCTCAACCACCTGTTGTTTTATAGCGTCTCCGGTAGAAACTTTATTGGTATTTAAGGTTTTTACGTTGTTATGTTCTTTCACTTTAGGCTCAACCGATTTGTTGCTATCAACTTCATCAATTGTAGGAACCGATGTGTTGTTAGGATCCGAACGAGTATGTTTTTCCTTGTGTTTGCGTTGGTGTATAACTAATTTATCGTCAAATACTTCCATGTACATATTTTTGTTTTTGGTCGCGTAGATTTTATTTAAAGGCTCCTTGTCTGCTTTTATTTGATTTATCTGTTTCAGTTCAACCTTCTTATGTTTCTCGAATTCTCTTTGCTCTGTGACGTCTTCTTTCTTCAGGCAGAGTTTCTTGGTGCACACGAGGCGGCCGTTGTTACAGACGCATATATTACAGTCCAATCTATATTTCAGCCCTTGAGTGCAGGGCTCGTCTTCGTGGATCTCGGGGAGGTGGATGACGTCATAAGCTTTCTTTTTTCGAGCTAAAACATGACGATACATTAATTTAAACTGTAAACCACACACACACACACACATGTCACGCCTATTATCCTTTTCGGGGTAGGTAGAGCGTAAACGGCCGCAAAAACGGACATTTACGCCACGTCTGACATATATTTAAGAGTAACACGGAAAATTGTGTATCGCCATTGTGACAGGTTGTCAGCCCATCGCCTAAAATGGCAATACATACCCTCGAGTCCCTCAGTTGCCTCATAAGACTTCCACGGGAAAGAAATGGGGTGATACTATTCTAAGCCGGCACCACGTGGCAACTGTAAACCATTTTGATTCAAAAAGCAAGATAGAAAAATATACTTTTTAATTCTCCCTTTTTTTCGGTATGTGCCCCGAAGAACTCGAGGCAGATCATGGTAGTGCAGGCCAGCACTCGGTTGCTGCTGCAGGAGCAGGTGTTGCACTTGTATCGGTACTTCTGGCCCGGCTCGCATGGCTCCTTGTCGCTCTTCAGTTCTGGCAGATCTAGCCTGCTCGCTCTGAAAGATGGAGGAATATGATATATACAGTAAGCATGTAAGCAGTTCAAAAATTACCAGTGCCCACCAGTTACAGTTTTTATCGTACCTAAAATACAGAATAGAACAAACAATAAAGAAGATATAAAGAAGATATATTTAAATGAAGCTTACTTTTAATAATTCTGCGTTACATTCTTCAGACATTAGAGGTTGTCACCAGATCTAAACTACTTCAACTATATTGCTCTGTAATGTGCTCTGGACTAAACTATACCGGGTGCAAGTGACGGTGTACCGAAAACTTTGCAGGGATGATTAGACAATGAAAATAAACATCATTTTCTATAGCGACAAAATTATCGACCTCCCATATATTATTCCCAATCACCTGATTGCCTTTCTTTGGAAACTCGATTTTATATTTCGTTGTCCATCATAGACTCCATAGTAAATGTTGTTCAGTTTTATAGTCTGATCATGCCTGCAAAGTTTTCAGTACACCGTCCCTTATACCTTATTAAATTCAGTGCAATTATTTTTAAAGTGAGTTCTAATCGTGAAACTGAATTTGGACCACTCATACATAAATGAACACAAAATGAGCCATTCTGTATGGGGGGTCTCCAATTCTTTTTCCATATTTCGTCCTATGTACATTGAAAAATTGTTCGTCAGTTTCACGAGTAAAACTGATCCTTGAAAGTATGAATTTAATAGAACCTCATACCTCAAAGAGCTGCCGAAAGGCATGGTACTATTTCCCGTGTTCGCGTTGGAGAGACACAGCTTGTTGGTGCAGGTGAGGCGACCGTAAGGCGAACAGGAGCAGGTGTTGCAGTCCTGCTGGATCACGGAGTACGGCTCGCAGATCATGTGCGGTGTGACTGGCCTCTCCGCGGTCAGGTCCGCTATGTCTCCCGCCGATATCTTCTGGATCGTTTCTTTGGTTGGCAGTTTGATGCAACGGTCGTCAATGTAGGTGCTGTCGGATTAAACCTTTATATCAAAAGATACGACGGCCGATGTGGCGCAGTGGTAGCATGGTAGTGGTTGCAGGATGACACCGATTGTCCGAAAAGAAATGGTTCGGTGCTTCGGAGGGCACGTTAAGCAGTCGGTCCCGGTTGCTGTCTTTGATTACTCAGACAGAGGTCGTAACACAACCATGTCAGATGCCTACATCTAGTAGTAGGCGGTTGAAAATCTATTATATATTTGCAGCTTATATTTCAACATTCAGTCTAATTATAAAATAATATTGACTTTGGGTAGACGAATAATGTCAAACTCTACTTACTGTCATTTTCAACAGTCTCAGAGAGGAGTAACACAATTCGGGCCTATAGCAGCCCTGAATATGTTCTGTGGTAGGTCCTGAGGTCTCCAAACTGGGCCAAAAATAACATACCCCCCTGTGGTATCAACGGCCACTAAACCAGTTTGCTGAAGTACCCGTTTTCTGCCACACCAGAATCTCCCGAGGACGGAGACCCCGTATCATCACCCCAATTCTGTCCGTGGGTGTCGTAAAAAGCGACTATAGAATTGAATAGAATAAAAAAACTGCCTCAGGGATAATCATCATGGAAATGGGCCGAAGCGTTCCCTGTGAATACAATATCTTACACTTCGCTCGCCAATCCCAGGCGTAGTGAGTATGGCATTACCCCCGATAGGGGGAGGCACATGTCCAGCAGTGGACTGTTATGGCTGTTAATGTATGTTAATGAATGTACAACTTACATACGGCCACATCTTTTAAAGAAAGTTGAATGTATTTTTTTCTTAAAATTTGACTAAAGCGCTATATCATTTAAATACAACGACGAAACACTACAAACAATTTTGCAATTTTCAAACCGGACTGACTCTTTGCGGAACTTATTATGTTGTCTCACTTGGTATAACTACATGGCAATAGCAACTGCCTTAGATATTTCAAAGGCTAAATTAAACTAAAGAACTTTTCTGAGGGAAAATAAGATCAATTTTATATCATTGAAAATGTGTTCGAGGCAGTTGATTTGCTTGGTCCGATTTTGACGAAGGCTAACTGTAGCTGAGCTAAGATGGTTGTGCATAGCACATCTATATTTTTCAACACCAACACCCATAACTTATGAAGTCTGAACTATCCCGCTGGTTATTCAAACTTTAACGGTAAGCAAAGTAATCACAGCAACTTCTTTTAAAACTTGCCATATTTAAAGTTTCACAACCGCCATTTTGTAAAAGCCAGTCGCTGAATACGTGGCATCGGATATCTTATTGAGGTCATTGAGAGTGTTAATAAGAGTATAACGTAAGCCTTGTTCATCCTTGTTCTACTAAGCAGTTGTAGTAAGTTTTATAGAGCTCTTATAGAAGTTTAGTCGTATACTTGGGTACGGTAGCACACGTTAAGTCTCGCTGATAAGGCGTGGTCCTAATTGTACACGAGTAGAGTTCGCACTGCATATTCAACATCCTACCGCTACCAAGTCTTTATTTGTATGAAATGTGTGTTTTTGTACACAAAAATTTATCTTTGTTTGGTAGAAAGAGCGACTGTAGGACTGTAAGAACGTTATACATATATACACTAAATACACCTGCATGGAAGAAAAGTGTTTTCTGGAAAAATTGCTATTGTATGGCTATAAAGATCTATGTCTAATTCCAAGCTAAACTCCCGCAGTGGAAGCGATTTACACAGGTAAATTTCTAGTAAAATACCAGGAGTTCAACTGAAGGCAGACAATGGCCGCGTTACGCAGCGCTAAATAGCATACGCTGCACAATATAGC
>NZ_JBNRJY010000059.1:0-360 GCF_059414725.1 Wolbachia endosymbiont of Tuta absoluta | reverse complement strand
GGGCAGAAATGGGGTGATGCTATTCTAAGCCGGCATCACACGTCATTCAGGTCGTTATTTGAATACTCTACCAAAAAGTAAATTGATAAACTTTAGATTTAATCAGCGCTTGAAAATACAAGGTGTAAGGGACAGCCCTCCGAATACTGATAGGGTGCATTCAAACCATGAAACTGAACAACTTCTCATAAGAAAATATTTCAAGAAACGTCAAAAAAATTTGGACTTTCCATAGTAAATTCAGTCGGTTGATCGATCTAGTTAAGGAAGGTGTTGCTATTGATATTATTGTGCGAGCAAGTGGCCTAACTGCTGATGAGTGTGAAAATTGAATTGTGTTAAACAATATATTAAGATGTA
>NZ_JBNRJY010000058.1:0-637 GCF_059414725.1 Wolbachia endosymbiont of Tuta absoluta | reverse complement strand
GTGCACGTTCTCAGATAATATAGTTCGGTAACAACTTACCAGGGAGCCGTCCATCCATTCATAAATCACGCCTTACGAGGTAGGCAGAGCGTTAACGGCTATAAACCGGATATTAACACCATGTCTGACAAATGCTTGAGGATCGATCGTGAATTAAGAGAGTTTAAATTATTTGTAAGTTACTTTTCAAATATTTGTGTTGAGCCTGGGTGTTTTCTATGTATTGTAAGTATTTATTTACAAAAAAAAGTATGCATCTAGCTTTGCTTAGTTTGGCGCTGCGTGAAATGTCTAAGATATTTATTATTAATATTTATTAAAAACATCTTAGTAAGGCAAATGTATATCGTTACCAAAATAATGAAGTAACGATATGTTGCAAAGCACTTATTTATTACAGACGCAAACAAACAACAACTCAATTCGGTTATCCTTCGATTAAAATGTCATAACAGTAAGTAAATTATACAAGTAAAAACACTTAATTGCACAAAAATTACAGAATAATTTATAGCTAATATGCACGAAGGAGGTCTTATAGATACAAGCGATCTCTTCCAGCCAAAATCATAAATAATAGCAGTGCGAGAGTAATCTATATGAAAAAGAAATGGTAACTTGAATAAACGCAATAAAT
>NZ_JBNRJY010000057.1:0-16340 GCF_059414725.1 Wolbachia endosymbiont of Tuta absoluta | reverse complement strand
ACATTCGAAAGTTTAGTTTTCCAATCTTTCACATCATCAGCAAGCGGAACTTCTTCAGGTATCCAGTGTATCCTTTGTTGCTGCAACCATGCATCATATGCCCAAGGATAATTAAAAGGCTTGTATATTGGATCGATCGAACAATAACGTTTCTCTCTTTTATTACCCTTCGAGAATATTAAGTCGAATTAACTGTGCAGTTTTAGGTAATGCTCAATATTATGCTGCTAATTTAGGTAATTATATTCTTGGTGGACAAAATTTTTTCGAGAAAGTAAAAAAGGAATACCAAGATAAAAACTTAGAAAATTTTTCTAAGCTTGAACAAGCAGAAGTTAAGCAAAGGGCACATCAAAATGTCTTTTCTACTACAAGGAGTTTATAACTACTATACAGAGCAATCATTAGATTGCTCTGTAGCATCTATTCATTTAAATTCAATATAAAAATTTTCACCAGAAGTTATTTTCCATTCTTCTTTAAATTTCTTTAGGTGTTCTTTTTTTTCGCATTCTAAAAGCAGTTCTTCTATGCTCTTATTATAGCTTTCTGTAGTAATTCTTCCTTGATGATGCATAAACCTCAAATAAATCAAATAAGTGTTAATCACATCTGTTTCACAATAATCGCGAATCTCTTGTATTTTGCCACTATCATATAAGTCCATAACTTGTGAACCATCAACTCCAATCTTACCGGGAAGATTAAATGCTGCGCAAACTTCGTTCATCTTCATTCTTGCAGAAGCTCCAAAATCAGAGAGAGATTCAAGCAAATCACAATGCCAATCACTACTGTACCTCTGATTGTAACTATTCCACTTATCGCCAGCTTTGTGAAAATATTCTGCTTGAATGCCATGAACCATAGCACGGTACTTCAGTACCGGTATATCAAAAGTGCGTCCATTGAACGAAACTAGTCTTGGCTTTTTCTCTGATATGTAGTTAAAAAATCCCTTTACTAGCTCTTTTTCATTGGAGTTTACTGTGCCTCCAGATCTTATTTCTTGTAGTGTGAACATTTCATAACCGCTCTGGCGTGTTATATTACAAAGTAAAAAACTAATGACTACAACAAGGTGGAAGGGCTGACGCAGAAAAGAGTTTTGCCCGTTTGTTATTTCAAGATGATATTTTGTTAATGCGTTCCTCTTTTCTTCTACACTGCTATCATCACTAATATTTAGTAAATTCTTGCAGGAATTTACATCTGGTATAGTTTCAATATCAAATACCAACAAAGAATTAAGCATTACTTATATATTCCTCAGGGCGATCAGTCCAAGGTCGCACTTTTACGAACAAAAAGAGATGAACTTTACACTCAAATAACTTTTCCAATTCTGTACGTGCCTCGATATTAATTTTTTTTATGCTACTGCCGTCTTTTCCTAGCACTATTTTCTTATGATTATCTTTCAATACAAATATGATCTGTTTTATGACTAAACTCTTATCTTTTTTTTCCTCAAATTGTTCAGTTATAACAGCTGTAGAGTATGGCAATTCTTCACGTAGGTTCAAGAATAACTTTTCTCTCGTAATTTCCGCTGATAAAAAATCAGCTGAGGAATCAGTTATTTGATCTTTTTCATAAAACCAAGGGCCTATCGGTGCAATTTCAGACAAGTAACTAGTCAGATCAGAAAGTCCATCATTCTTCAGTGCCGAGATCGTAAAAATTTTTTCAAACTTATAAAGCAAATTTAGGTGCTCATGTGCCATCTTGAGCTCTGATTTCTTTACTAAATCAGTTTTATTGATAACCAAAATGCATCTGCCTTTTGTGCGCTCCAGTCGTGCAAATATCGTTTTTATTCTTTCTATATTTTTTAGGTAATTGTTTACATCAACAAGCAACAAAGTAATGTCACTATCCTTAACTGCTCCCCATGCAGATTTGACTAAAGCTTTTTCAAGATTTGTTTCTGCTGAAAACACTCCTGGAGAGTCAGTAAAAACAATTTGCGCATTGTTGCATATAGCAACACCCCTTACCTGCGTCCTTGTTGTCTGCACTTTAGGGGTGACAATTGCAATTTTCTTGCCTACGATGCTGTTAATTAGCGTTGACTTTCCAGCATTTGGCAAACCAGCTATCGTTACAAATAAGCATTTTTGTTCTTTCACAAAGGAAATTATAAAGAAAACTAAATGCTAACGTCAATTGATTATTATATAGCTTTCTCTTCCCCTTTTGAAGAAAAACGCTCAACTATAGGTGATATAATATACTCATTCACTTTTTTAGCTATTGGTTCAATAATACCAAATGCTACAAGGAACCCTGCAATTACTGCTATGGGTGCTATTATTGCACCTGCTAAAGCTGCCGATCCCATTCCAAGCATTATACTTGGAGAAATAGCAGTTGCAGCTGCAGCAAGACTAACTCCAGTTGCAGCGCTTGCAACAAAGAGACAAGCATGAGTGCAAGCATGAGCATAAGAGAATTGGGATTGTGAGAGTCCCTCACCTGTACAAATGGAAAAGTGTAAGAGTGCAGGAACCGCAGCAACAATTCCACCCATCACCAAAGGTGATAGAGTTGTAAAACTGAGCGCTAAGCCTGTAAGTGCTCCTATTGTTGCTCCTATGCCTAAAACTATTAAACAGACTATAACATCATCTTTTTTCATATACCCCCCCTAAATAATAAATTTCTAAAAAACTTTTAGCTACTTTGAGTATAGCTGAACTAGTTGAATAGGGGAAGGAAATTTTTTATGTTAAAATTAAAGAGCGGGAGAAGGGGTTCGAACCCTCGACCTCAACCTTGGCAAGGTTGCGCTCTACCAACTGAGCCACTCCCGCAATGAAAATTTACTTATTCTTATTATAGGTGCATATCATAATTTGTAAACCCATGCATATGAAAAATATGGGAGCCAATCTTCTATGATCTTTTCGTATACTTAAAACTCATTTTTGATTATTATATGTGTCATAAAACATATTAAATTTATGAGAATATTTGTATATAAAGACGACCTGCCAGCCAGTGCAATACCGAATGATATAAAATCTATAGCTGTTGATACAGAGGCAATGGGGCTACTGCATAGCAGAGATAGATTATGCCTTGTGCAGCTTTCTTTTGGTGATGGCAACGCTCATTTGATTCAATTCAAAAACGATTATACAGCTCCAAATTTGAGAAAAATATTGGAGGATAAAAATATAACCAAAATATTTCACTTTGCGCGATTTGATGTGAGTATAATACATTACTACCTGCAAACTTGGGCACTGCCTTGCTATTGCACGAAAATAGCCTCACGTTTAGTTCGCACCTACACAGATAATCATAGCTTAAAAGAGTTGTGCTTAGAACTACTTGATATAAAATTAAATAAGCAACAACAATCTTCTGATTGGGGAAATGAAATTTTAACAGACAAGCAAAAAAGTTATGCTGCATCTGATGTTTTATATCTCCATAAAATAAAGGAAAAGCTAGATTTAATGCTAGAACGTGAAAATAGAAAAGAATTAGCCGAAAAGTGCTTTGAATTTCTTCCTACTCGTATTGGGCTAGATTCAATGGGTTGGGGGAGTGTAGATATCTTTAATCATCATATGTAATCACTTCACTTGAATCCAGAAAAATTTAGTTGATCAGCTGTTAATTGATACGCTATATTTATAAAAATTTAGGTATTTTATGAGTGATGATATTAAAGCGGTAAATGATCAAAATTTCGAATCTGAAGTTGCTAACCACAAAGGATTTGTGCTGGTAGATTTTTGGGCAGAATGGTGTGGACCATGCAAAAGTCTGATGCCACGTATCGAGCAATTGGCTGAGGATAGAAAAGGCAAGATCAAGATCTGCAAGTTCGACATAGATGGAGAAACTGAGGTGCCAAGTAAGTATGGAGTTCAATCTATACCTACTTTAATCATATTTCAAGATGGTAAGGAAATTGCACGCAAAATTGGCGCAATAAATGATTTACACAGTTGGGTTGATAGTGAAATAAGCGAGTAGACAAATTTCCTTTTGCGTGTATTATAGGTGTTGATAAAAGGGATTGTAGCTCAGTCGGTTAGAGCAGTTCGCTCATAACGAATTGGTCGTAGGTTCGAGTCCTACCAATCCCACCACTATTGATACAATTGCAAGGCCTACTCTCTTAGATAAGCTTTTTGCCTTATTAAAGTACTTGGTTGTTAGTGTTTGAAAACTCCATGATATTAGATTTCTTGCATAACTGGAATTCAAAAGTTCCAGCGCGGTTTTCTTATTGGATCTCAGCTGGGATGACGCCTGGTTATGAAAGAAATCTATTGTCAAAAAAAATTACTTCCGCGTATTTTGAATCTGATTATAATGACAATTAGAGATATTTTAAGAGCTCAAATTTGTCTGCAGACTTTCAATTAATCTTTCAATAAAAAGCGTGCTCTTCAGCTTATATCTGTCGTGTGTGCGCTGCATTTTTTTCTAATCTTTTTATACAGGAGGATTTTATGTCCAGAATTCCAGATATTTGACCTTTACCTTAGCTAATAACAGGCGCCTGTGGTTTTTATAAAGAAAGTGTAGGAAAAACTTTTTCCAGGCATAAATTTGCCATGTATACCTAAAAAGTAATTATATTAGCATAATGTTCATACTTATATGCTAATATTAATATTATTAAAATTGAAGAATATTATGGAACAACAAGCATCAAACAAAGAGAAAGGGATTGAATTTAGATATAATCAATGTAATCAGAAATGCCATTCCTACAAAACAAAACGGACAGACCAAGAATGCCTAGATAAATGCTATGAGAAGTACGTTTCTAAACTTTATCCACAAATTAGTGAGAAATTATTAGCTAGTGAAAACAATCTCTATGATGAAAGCGAAAAATTATTGCTTATAGCAAATGAAATACACAATCAAGATGCAATGTTTTTTTAATCACAAAAGAAACACTTATTTCAATATTTGAAGAGATGTTAGCTTTTTAGATATATTCTGACTTATTGAATAATTCTTTAAATTGGTAAAATACTGTTTCTTTTCCTCTATTTCTTTTTCACTATTCTTTCCACATATCGCTTCTGTTTTTATCTCTGGTTGTTTCTCTTGATTGAGAGAGCCCTTCTTTTCAAAATAATTATCTGTGAATTCTAAAAAGAGTGAAATCAGCTCAGGAAGATTGTATTTGTGTTCACTTGATGAGCACAATTCTGTAATCGAAGAAAAGTGAATATCATCTGCCTTAATAGGTAGTAACGATAGAAACTTATTCCAGCATTTTTTCATTATTCCAACTTCAGGTTCAAGGTTTTTTATTTTAGCTAAGTTGGCATGCTCCATAAAAAACTCTTTATATTGCTCAAAACCTTCAAAAGTTTCTTTTTTTTGGTAGTTTTTTTTCCTATGACTTTTTTCTATGTCAGCAATTTTAGTACCTATATTTGCCTGCTTACTAATAAAGCCATCGTTCTCTAAGTTAAAACAAATTGTGTATGGAGTAATGTCGTTTACTATTGTGTGTGGCTTAAAGTGCCAACCAAAGCATTTGAGTATGAATTTTATTATAGGAGGAAATAGCCATTTAGGTTTTGATATGTGTAGTAATTTCACTACAAGTTTTTTGAATGAGCTAAAGGATTTATTGATAATGCATCTTAAATGAATATTTTCATCTTTTTTAAACTTTTTATAAACCTCCGCAGCTATTGGTCCTCCAGCACAGCTTCCATACAGTACTATATTGTCTGGGTGAATGCCTTGCTTTAGAAGATCTGAAATGACTCCAATTCCTGCATTTACTCGATTTCGACCGTTTAAAGAATGGCCTTTGCTTTTTCCAGAACCAGGAAAATTAATAAGGTGAACATCCATACCTGCTTCAGCTGCCCAATTCCATTCACTTTTGTCTTCATTTGGCTCTTTTTCAAAAGTATATGTAAGCCCTGGAAAGTAAACTATATGCTTTTTCTTTCTGCTATCTGCACTGCTCTTCGAGTTTGACATCACTATCTTTTGAATTCGCATTCCATTTTGAACTTCTACGAACTCTTCCCTAATTTTTATTGTATTTTCTTCTGTTACTTTCATTTTGCGTTTTTCACTATATTGATTTAATAATACATGAAATTTTAGAAAAAATCAATTTTACTAAAAAATTAACTTATAGCGTATCTATCTTTATATTTATTGGAATTAAAGTAGTAGTGAGAAATGCCTCTTGACATTTGATAAACCTAAACGTAGCCTAAAACAATTTACTGTTTATTTATGACATTTGTTCAATTACTTAATAATCAATTAGATAGTTTACACTTATTAAAACACCCATTTTACGAGTCATGGAATGAAGGTAGCTTAAGCCTGCAGGCTCTGCAAACCTACGCTAAGGAATATTATCACCATGTTGCTGCTTTTCCTCGTTATATCAGCGGTATACATTCCTTGTGTCCGAATTTGAAAATGCGGCAAGTTTTACTTGGTAATTTAATAGAGGAAGAACAAGGCGACGAGAATCACCCAGAATTATGGCAGCGTTTTGCTGAAGGACTGGGAGTAGCACGTTCAGAACTTTGTGAAAATGCACAAATTAAGGAGACACGAGAATTAGTTGATGGTTATTTTGACATTGTAAAATCAGATTTTGCAGCAGGTCTTGGAGCTCTGTACGCTTATGAACGTCAAACTCCAGAGGTTTCTAAGTCTAAAATTGAAGGTCTGAAAAAACACTATTCAATAAATGATGAGCGTTCTCTCAAATTTTTTACCGTTCATATGGAAGCTGATGAGTGGCATTCTGAAGAATGTGCAAACCTTATTGCAGATTTAAACGAAGAAGAGCAAGAGAAAGTTATGCAAGGCGCTGAAAAAGGAGCAAAACTCTTATGGGGTTTTCTTGATGGCATGATGAATGTTGATGTTTGTCATTAATTATAAGTAGATACTAAATTCAGTGGTAGCATGTAATCTTCTTATATCTGATTTACGGCTTTGGGTTCATTTGGGATGTAGTGCAGAAGAGAAGTCTTCTCCCCAATTGGTGAGTATTGACGTTGATTTCACTTTTAAATCTCCTCCTTCAGGGCTTACAACTGATCAACTTAAAGATACTATCTGCTATTTGGAAGTAGTGCAAAATATTCAATCTCTTGTTCAGGGCAAGCAATTTAATTTAATCGAGCATTTAACTCATGAGATATACAGAGCCATTAATAACCTTTTGCTGCGAAAGAAGCATATTATTTCTTCTGTCAGGGTGACTACTCACAAAATCGCACCACCAGTTCCTGGTGTGCATGGGGGCGTTTTTTTTACTTACTGTAATGAATTGCAAGAATGATCTATATTTCTATTGGATCAAATATAGGGAATCGCCTTTCCCATTTACAAAGAGCTACTGAGTTACTAAAGAAGCGCTATTTAAAAGGCTTAAAGTCTTCGATCATTCTAGAAACTGAGGCTATTTTACCAAATGGTGCTCCACCTGAGTGGAATAAGCCATTTCTTAACATGATTGTCTATGGAAGTTGTTCTTCTTCTCCTGAGGAGCTACTAAAAGGCTTAAAACAAATCGAATGTGATATTGGTCGTCCACAAGTCTACGAAAAATGGGCACCTCGTGTTATTGATTTAGATATTTTGTTATGGGATGATCTAACGCTTGATACACCTGACCTTAAAATTCCTCATCCAGAATTGGTACACAGACCATTTTTGCTCCACTTGATGGCAATGGTTAACAAAACTTTTGCTTTCAATGTTCAAGAATGTTTTTCAAAGAGTTTTACGCTTTCACCAAAGCTTATGGGTATCGTCAATATTACCCCTGATTCATTTTCAGATGGTGGTCTTTATTATGATGCGAATCGAGCAACCAAGCAGGCATTGCAGTTGGTATCAGATGGTGCAAGCATAGTTGATCTTGGAGCTCAATCAACAAGGCCTGGAGCTTCAATAAAGACGCCAGAGGAAGAGTATGAACGTCTAAAACCAGTACTTGATAATCTTAGCGACTATATGAAAAATGGTGATATTGAAGTCAGCATTGATAGTTTTTGGCCAGACATTATTTTAAACGTTTTGAAGCACTACAATATTGCCTGGGTAAATGATCAGAAGGGAGATCTGAGTAGTAATACCTTAAAAGAAGTTGCTAGCAGTGGGTGTAGTGTCGTTATTATGCATTCACTTTCGATACCACCACATAAGGAAAATATTATTCCACATGACACTGACCCAATTGATATCATAAATAATTGGGCAGAGAAGAGCATTAACAAACTACTTGACCTTGGTTTTGATGAAAATTCAATAATTATTGATCCTGGTATTGGTTTTGGCAAATCTATGTATCAGAATATTCAGATTTTACGCAGTATAGAAACTTTACAAAATTTTGGCTGCAAGGTTTTAGTTGGCCATTCCAGAAAGTCATTTATTTCCTCTTTTTCCATAGAATCTCCCTCTAATAGAGATTTAGAAACAATTGCTACATCTGCTATACTGCACAATAAGGTTGATTTCCTTAGAGTGCATAATGTGCGTGATCATATGCGATTTTTTGTAGCCCAAGCTGCCTTACAGGGATGAAGATTATTGGAATTATGGCTGTTGACCCTAATGGGGTAATTGGAATAAATAATGATTTGCCCTGGCGTTATCCAAGTGAATTCAAACATTTTTGTCAAGTAACCGACAAGCAAGTTATTGTGATGGGAAGAAAGACATTTGAAACCGTGCCTCAGAGCATACTAAAGAATCGTACACCTATTGTTTTCTCCCGTAACAAGTGTTTTAATAGAGGTCCAAAATGTACTGTTGTCTCTTCCATGCAAGAATTTCTGTCAATTCAAAGTAGTTCTCAAGTCTTTGTGATTGGTGGGGCACAAATAGCACACCTTTTTTTAGAGCATAACCTAATCTCAGAATTTATTATAACTGAAATTCACAAGCCCTATAAGGGTGATACATACCTCAATTTAGCATTTTTTGATGGATGGAATAAAACTATTCTCGTCAGAACAGAAGACTATACTATATTCAATTGTATCCGTTCGGCAGAGTAGTAAAATAAGGTAGGCGAGAAAAGACAACTATCAGTGCATGACACTGGCTCCTTTATGATGGTCAGTGCCCAGAAACTGGCATCCAGTTAAATTTATGGATCTCAGTGTTAGCTACTTAAATAACAGGGGAGAGCTACTAAATGACATCTTCAATTTCTGTACAGCTACATCGCAAGAAAGGAAGCACTGGCTTTCACATTAGCAAATTCCCTGAATAGATGCATACAATTTAATGCATAATGAAGTGTGACCTTAGCCAAAAAAAAAGCAGCAAAAAAGTTAACGCGTTCTAGACGTAACTTTACTAAGTACCATTTCTCTTAATTCTTCAGTCAGTGTGCCACTATCCAAAACACTGTTATGAGGATCATCTCCATATATACACAGATCATCACGAATCTTGATCGGATTACCATTTAATAATCGATCATCTCTCATTGCATTTGCCAACTGTGCAGGAAGTGGTATTAATTTGTCTCTTGCGTGATTAATAATTACTATTGGCGTTTTTTCATTTTGTGACTTTTGTAAATTATCTACTATATCAAAGTCTAAATCGAAGGCTTTTAGTATTCTTTTTAGTAGGAATGAGGGCAGTATACTCAAAATTTTCGTCTGAGGTATTGGAAAATGCTCTATTGCTGTATGAAAAGAACTAAAAGTGCTAGTGAAGACAATTCCTCCAAGTTTAACATCTCTATTCGCAAAATGCCTTGATACTTCTGATGCAACTGCTCCTCCAAAAGAATGACCGAAAAGTATAATATTTTCGGGTTTTACACCTTGATTTATTAGTTGATTAATTTTCTCTATTGAAGACTTGAATAAGTTTTGATTCTTATTTAGAAACGGAATCATGAGTAGCAATATAGATAAAAAAACACAAGCTGAAGCTGATAAGACTGCCAATCCAGCTGTTCTAGCTGTTATTGGATTAGTGAGCAGTATGACAGTAGGTGGCAATATTGATGCTAGTAAGCATACGAAGCTGGTTAAGGCATAAGTTATATAATTTTGAAATGCAGCCGGGTATTTGTGTGCATGAGTGTGAAAATTAGGTATATCATGGTGGTGCATGAGCTCAGATTGCATATCTTTACAGAATGTAGTTGCATTTTTATAATTATCCCCTAACCCATGAAAGAATATAAGATGTATTTCTTTTTCTTTAGTGTTAGGCATTATTTTCACTATTAAATATTTTCAATTATATACTATTCTTATAATTTTGTTGAGCTTTTTCTATGTTAACTAGTGAACCGGCAATCTTAAAATGCTTGCAAGATCGATCTAGTATCAGCTTTTTTGCCAATATTTCATCTTGTTTTGCGAACTCTTCTTGGATTTCTTTTAGATTAATTATTTTGTCGTAGTCAATGAATATAGTTTTAACCCCAAAATTATTGAATATCTCATAGATATTTTGAGATTCATCTGTTTGCAATAAACCAACAATTATATTATAATTTACTGCATTCTCTGCTGTCAAAGCAGATGGTTCTTTGTTTACTTTTTCACTATAAGCGATATTACTTAATAGTAGAAATGTAATTAATAGTATATTAAATATTCTATTGTAACATTTATACATTATTTCCTAAATAATTATATTAATATTATAATATATTATAGAACATTAAGAAAAAGAATGTGGCCTGAGCAGGAATCGAACCAGCGACACAAGGATTTTCAGTCCTTTGCTCTACCAACTGAGCTATCAGGCCAACTACGTACTTTCATTTTTAGATAAAAAACGTTATCATGTCCATCAAAAGTTTTTGAAGTATAGAAACAAAGAATGAACATTAGTAACAAAATAGGAATTTATCCTGGTACATTTGACCCCATAACTTTTGGGCACCTTGACATAATAAAAAGAGCATGTAAGCTAGTCGATAAGTTGATAATTGGTGTTGCAGAGAATGTTAATAAACATACTAATTTTGACATAAGACTGCGCACAAGCATGGCTAAAAATGAAGTGAAAGGAGCAGGAATTGATGCAGATATTATATCCTTTAATGGGTTGCTAGTGAAGTTTGCCAAAGAGCAAAATGCTTCTGTTATTATTAGAGGACTGAGAGCAGTATCGGATTTTGATTACGAGTTTCAAATGAGTTGGGTAAATTATAAGCTCTTTCCTGAAATCGAAACTATATTTCTTCCTGCATCTGAGGATACTCAATTTATCTCATCAAGTTTTGTAAAGGAAATAGCGAGATTAGGAGGAGATGTTAGCAACTTTGTGTCAAAAAGTGTCCAAAGTGAATTGATTAATCTAAATAGGGTAGAAAATGGAGAATAAGTATTTGTTGTCTTTTTTATTTCCAAACGAGTATGTTAGATGTGTAAAATATTGTAAGCTAAAGGAGAGACATGTTAAAAGTGAGGGATAATAATGTAATAGTTTGCTGCCGTGGTGATGAAAATGATGATGGTTCTGGTCATCCAATAGTATACTTACACAAAGAAGGAGAAATGTATTGTCCTTATTGTAATAAGTCAATGGATGAAATAGTGAGTGCCGAAGAATTTCAATCTGTTGAGGTGAAAGTAATAAGCAAGAAGGAAAGAACCAAAGGTTAATAGTACTTCATTTTTTTAGCTTATGTAAATAGCAATAAAGGGGGCAGTAAAGATGAAACTGTCCATACGGTCAAGTACTCCTCCATGGCCTGGTATAATACCTCCACTATCTTTAACATTGTAAACTCTTTTGATGAGTGACTCAGTGAAATCTCCAAGTTGGGCTAGAATAGCAACTATCAAACCAATTATTGGAGAATAAAAAATTGGAAATAAACTCAAAAATATTGAGCCAAAAATTGTACACACTATTCCAGCTAAGACTGCACCAAAAAGTCCTAACCAAGTTTTCCCAGGGCTAATGATTGGACAAATTCTAGTTTTACCAAAATTTTTGCCGAAAAAATAGGCAGCAATATCGATGCTCCAAATAGTTAAGATAAGCCATACTAATGCATATTTTCCCTGTGGTAGATTATATAGGCATATTAGCGAGGCATTTGGTAGTGCGATTAATAGTAATGCGAAAATGTATAAGATTCTATTGCCCTGAGTTAGATTATACCATTCAAAAGAAGATAAAACTGCAATTGAAAAAATTAGTAGATAAAATGATAAATCACTGAAATATGTAGCAAAAGAAAATATGAGTAATATTACTATTGAGGACAATATTCTAACCATAAAGTTATTATCTACCATATTTTTTTTCTCTTTTCGTATAATCTTCTAGTGCTTTGGTCAAATCTTGACAAGAAAAATCGGGCCACAAAGTATCACAAAAATACAATTCAGCATAAGCTGCTTGCCATAATAAAAAATTGCTTAACCTTTTTTCGCCACCAGTGCGAATTAATAAATCCAATTTTGGCAAATCTTTAGTATACAGAAATTTTTCAAATTCCTCTTCCAATACGCAATCAATATTTCCTTTTATGACGTTGTTGATAGCATGTATAATTTCCTGCTTTGCTCCATAACTAACTGCAACAGTGAGTAATAGACCATCGTTCTTATGTGTCACTTCTTCTGCTTTTTTGATTTGATCGAATATTTTACTGGGCAATAGACTTAAATTGCCAATAAAATTTAACTTAATGTTACAATTGTAAATGAATTTCATTTTATCTTCATTAGTTAAAGTGTAGTAAAATAAATTAAATAGGTAGTCTGTTTCGTTTTCAGATCTGAGCCAATTTTCCATGGAAAATGCATACAAAGTTAAGTAAGGTATGGCCAGGACTGTGCAATGCTTAGCAATATCAAATGCAACCTCACTGCCTTTTCTATAGCCATCAATTTTTACCCTTCCTTGATTGTTTGCCCACCTACCATTACCATCCATAATAATTGCTAGATGTTTTGGCAGAGATTCTAGATTCAACATTTGAATTCAACCTGTTCTAATTAGCTTAATGTCTATATCTCTGTATGAAACGTTCACTATATCCACCTAAAACTATATTATTACTGAAAAATCATTGATAGTCTATATTACAAAAATTTTCTCAACCTCGGTGTCAGCTGCCAGTGATTTTACTAAGAAATATGGCAAAAATGGTCTAAATTGAGCGTGTTTTCTTAATTTGATGCGTATGGTTTATTTAACACCCTCTTAAATTTATAAAGCAAAACCTTGGATATAAACACTTTTTAAGCTATGTCATGATATGTAACTGACTTGCATTTTTTCTTTCCGTGTCCCACTTAAGACATTACTAGGCCCATTTTTATCTTCTAGTAGTTTTATAATATCGCTAAGACTAGAATGACTACACATGGATTTTAACTCTTCAAAAGGAGTAAAACCGATTCCATTAACAACTTTCTGATTTCCTAGTAATTCTATTGTATCTACGTAGTTAAGATTATCACGATAAAATATGAGTCGAAATTTTTTAATGTTAAAAGAAATGATATTTTCAACAACCTCCTGATTTTTTAGTAGTCTTACAATATCGCTAAAGAGAAACTTATCATTACAAAGTATGAATTTAAGTTTTTCATAATCAATAAAATTGATGTGCTCAACAACTTGTTGATTTTCTAGCAACCTTATAATCTTGTAACTGCTACTAGTATAATTGCTACTATTAAACTTATCGCTATTATGAATGAGTTCAAATTTTTCATAATCAATAAAACAGAGGTATTCAACAACTTTTTGATTTCCTAATAACTCCATAATATTTTCACCACTAAACTTATTACTCTTGAGTATAAGTTGAAGCTTTTTATCACCAATAGAGTTAATTCGATCAATAGAACTCTGATCTTTTAGTAATTCTGTAACATTTTGCTCACTAAGCTTACCATCACTCTCAACTATCATCCATTGAATAAGACGGATATTCCTAATATCATTTTGATTTTTTGGTGGTATTCCCACATCTGCATCGTTGCAAAACTGAACATCATCAACATGTTTTTCATTAATTCCTTTATTTCCTAGTGCTTCTTTAGCGAAGTTATTCGGATCATTTTTTTCATCTTCCTCGTAATCATAATATCCATAATTTTCTCCATTCTCCTCACTATCACTACTTTCGAATTCATTGTTGATATTGCAAATCTTTCCACCTTTTAGTATTTCTAGAATATTGTGCTCCGCAGGTGCATTATTTAGCATGGACCTAAACATTTCATCATCATAATCGTTGATGTGATTAACAATGCTCTCATCTAATAATAATTCTTCAATACCTTTGTGACTAAACTTATTATGATACTTGCATAAGATTTTAAGCTTACTGTAATCCATTGAATTGATGCCATCAACAACTCTTTGATTTGATAGTAATTCTCTGTTATAAGTCTTACATATCAGTTGAAGTTTTTCGTTATATAAGTCTTCTGCATTGCCTGCCTTATCAAAATCCATAATCTTATTTCAATTTACTTAGTATTTTAATTTTGCATGTATTAGGAGGAAAGAATCAAGCATAAGGCCTAATGAATTTATTAGTTTATTTATGTTTCTTTTCATGTATAAATTTATAGAAAGTTTTATATAGAAGTTATTTTATGAGCAAAATTATAGAAATCAGAGCGCCAAAAACTCTTGGTGGTGAATCAGTTACGGAAGGTATAGTAAAAATAAAGAAAAATATCGGCGAAGCAGTAAAAGTAGATGACTTGATCTTTGAAATTGAAACTGATAAAACGGCGCTAGAACTAACTGCAGAAGCTTCAGGACAAATAACTGAATTTTTTGTGAAAGAAGATGATATAATTAGCCCTGATCAATTACTGGCAAAACTTGCTGCAGGAGAAGTAGAAGAAGAAGTGAAAAAAGAAGATAAAGGCGAAGGCCCTGATAAAAAAGATGCCCCTTCAGCTCGTAAAATTATGGAAGAAAATGCAATTAGTGCAGAAAATGTAAAAGGAACTGGCATGGGAGGTAGAATAACTAAAGCGGATGTGATAGACCATATGAGTAAAGCTGAACAACCTTCGGTAAAACAATATGAATCGCCAAAAAGTGTAGTAAGTGGAGAGAGAAGAGAAGAGCGAGTGAAAATGAGCAAAATAAGGCAAGTAATAGCTGCTCGTTTGAAAGCATCGCAAAATACTGCTGCAATACTGACCACGTTCAATGAAATTGACATGAAAAACGTCATGGATCTGAGGGCAAAGTATAAAGAAACTTTTGAAAAGAAATATGGAATAAAACTGGGTTTCATGTCGTTTTTTATAAAGGCAGCAGTGCAAGCACTAAAAGAAATTCGTGAGATTAACGCTGAGATTTCAGGTGATGAAATTGTATATAAAAATTACTATGACATAGGTGTTGCTGTTGGCACTGATAAAGGTCTTGTTGTACCAGTTATTCGTGATGCTGATCAAATGTCATTTGCTGAAATTGAACTAACTTTAGTTGCTCTTGGCAAAAAAGCACGAGAAGGTAAGCTGCAAGTATCGGAAATGGAAGGTGCAACATTTACTATCTCAAACGGTGGTGTATATGGTTCACTTCTTTCTACTCCGATAATAAACCCTCCGCAATCTGGAATACTTGGCATGCACTCAATACAAAATAGGCCAGTTGCTGTGAGTAGCTCAATTGAAATCAGACCTATGATGTACATTTCCCTCTCTTACGACCACAGAATAGTTGATGGCAAAGGAGCAGTTACTTTCCTTGTTAAAATCAAAAATTACATAGAAGATCCAAATAGATTGGTTTTGGAAATTTAAACAGATTAAAAAAAGACAAGTAAGTTTTTCTGAAGTTTTTAAGGTGGGTGTTACAGCTGTACAAACATTTGTTTATAAGGGTAACTTATACGAAAAATGGTCAGTACGAGCATTGTGATTTAGGCCTAAAAAATGCGAGTAGCCCATTTGGTGTTATCCAAGTAGCTGACACTGGGATCCAAATTGCAAGTAATGCATTAGGTTGGGTGAGTATAGGTCTTGCGTTATAGAATAACATCATTTACTATGTGCCATATTGCAATGTTTGTAAAGTTGTGTGTGTGGTCCACCAAAAGGGTGTCAGCTACTTGCATGACACTATCTGCTATTTTTCCTTATCTGAATGAATACAAAACGGTTTTTGGTTACTCACGAAATAGATTTGTCCATTTTGCTCTTATTATTTAAAACGCTTTTATGTCAAATATATCAAATTTTTATTGTCCCAAATTTGGGAGAAAAACCCTGGACTTGAAGTCCATCCTTTTAAGAATATAATTTTAAGGTGAAAAATCTGAAAGAATGTGGAATATTATAGAAAAAGCAGTCACTCTGTATATATATCACATAGTGTGG
>NZ_JBNRJY010000056.1:0-378 GCF_059414725.1 Wolbachia endosymbiont of Tuta absoluta | reverse complement strand
GTGTACGTGAAGCCGGGTGTGGGCGGGGGCGAGGCCAGCGGCACGGAGGGCGCGGGGAGCGGCTCCAGCGGCTGCACCGGGGCTTTGGGGGGCACCAGCACAGGCGCCGCCACCGGAAGGTGGGCGCGGGAGTCCCCGTATGATGACAACGTGCCTAAGGCGCCGGGGTAAGCGTTCCAAATCAGCGCCTCGCGCTGTCGCGACGTTCTATGAGCTAGAATTCTCTCCAGTATGATCGATCTTAAATTTTTGAAGCTGCTTTATCAATCAGGCTATAAATTTTAAATCCCGTTTCTTCTAGAAAAGTAAAGGTGTTGTTTTCTCCTACCTTACCTTTCAGTTCGTTAATGTCTTGATGACTCTGCGTTAACTGATATA
>NZ_JBNRJY010000055.1:0-344 GCF_059414725.1 Wolbachia endosymbiont of Tuta absoluta | reverse complement strand
ATCGGTACCGGAAACAGGCGTCCAAAAGCGGCCCTTAAAGACTACCAACACATTGCCGAAGTAAATAATAATGGAACTGCTGACCACCCTGAGCTACGAAGTGATACTTACTTGCGGCAAATCAAGGCGCGTCTAGAACACCTAGTCGCTCTGCATGCCCGGCGTGTAGATTGAGATATAGCGGATCATATTTTTTTACTTTCCACGGGTCGTAGGACGACTCGGGGTCCTACACGAAAAAGAAGAGAAAATTAGTAATTTGGAACTTTGATCGATCCCGCTGACACTTCGGCATAATTCCGTAAGGAATACCGCAAAGGGACGCCTACTGCAGGCCGTTAGGT
>NZ_JBNRJY010000054.1:0-892 GCF_059414725.1 Wolbachia endosymbiont of Tuta absoluta | reverse complement strand
TGACTGAGTTTTGCCACCTTGCTCATTTGCAAATTCGGCAAATGCATTCCAGTCGGTAATTTTATGCCACGCTTCCAAGCTTTTTTGATTGAAAATCTCCCGTTTTCTCACGTCTTTTCTTCCACTCATATAAAGTTGTTTTTCCAATCTTAAATCTCTTGGCAACAGTTTCTCCACTCTCTCCTTCATCCAATGCTTCCATTACCTTTTTCCTTAAGTCATAACTATATGCTGCTGGCATGCTTACCATCACTACTATAAATCCATATCTTACCTTTTTTGGACTATTATGAGAAGTGCTATAACTTACAAGATTATGAAAATAAAACACCATTACATTATGCTGAAAGACTTAAAACAATAGAGGTTTTACTAACGCGAGAAGATATAGATCCTTTGATTAGAGATGATAAAGGCAAAACACCATTTTGTTATGCAAGAGAAAGGAATAAACAAGATATAGTGGAAATTTTAATGAGTAGTAAATATGGAGAAGATAAAAACAGTTTACTTCATTTAGCTGCAAAAAAAGGATATGAGGAGTTCCTAGAAGAGATTTTAGAAGAGGGAGTTGAAGTAGATATTTTAAACAATAAAGGAGAATCAGCGATATATCTTGCAGCAATAAATAGACATTTTAATATAGTAAAATTACTGCTAAAGAAAAGAGCAGATGCTACAGATGTTTTTCAGTACGCAATAACAACAAATAACGTAAAACTGATAAAGTTATTAAGCAAAGAAAATATAGTTTTATTGTCCCAAATTTGGGAGAAAAACCCTGGACTTGAAGTCCATCCTTTTAAGAATATAATTTTAAGGTGAAAAATCTGAAAGAATGTGGAATATTATAGAAAAAGCAGTCACTCTGTATATATATCACATAGTGTGG
>NZ_JBNRJY010000053.1:0-9502 GCF_059414725.1 Wolbachia endosymbiont of Tuta absoluta | reverse complement strand
GATCCAAGTAGTCAAGCACTGGGATGACAGAAGGTATATAAATATCCATTAGTAATAAATACATGACAAGCACTAAGGTCCAAAGCAACATAGACCCTTCTTTATTTCCCCAAACACCACAAATCTTATAGATTAAAGGTTTTGTTGTGTGTGAGTGGTAATATACGTTTTCAAGTGAGAAATCATTTTTAATGTGGCAGTAGATCAAAATAGCCATTGATGCTGACACACAAAAAAATATGGCAGAGGAGACGAATCGGTAAGAACTAAACGGTAGAAACAAATACGTTAAAGATAACAAACAGGCTACCAATAACAATATATTCCCAAATTCAGGCATAAGATTCATATAATGATATTACTAATAATAAATTGGGAGTTAAAGTTTTAATATAGGAACAAAGTTAATCTTCAATTATATTAATAGTAAGTAAAAATTAAGCATTAAGCTTTTATACTTTATATTATATAACATTAATATTGTGAGGTAATATTATGGGCACAACTAAGATTAGTGAATTTCTATTCAATATAAAAGGTAAAGTGGCAAAACAACATGCTGAACCAATAATTGAAAAAAATCTCTATACTATTTTAGGATTCAAAGATGTAGAAGATTTAGAACATAAGACAAGTAAGTCCGTTAACAAAAAAATTTGGCAGCTATTTATTGATTGCTTTACAAAGGAAATAGATTATGTAGCAACTAAGCAAGTTGTAAAAAACGTTGTTTGTAATATTGCCAAAAGTGCCCAAGGCAATGCTTTTACTGAAGCTGAAAGCTTAATCTTAAACGAAAAACAAGATAATAAAAAGAGAGAAAGAGCGATTAAAAAAGCTACTAGTATTTTAAAAAAAATCAATCCAGAAAAAGCCTTCAATGAACTTTCAGTAATAAAAAAACAAGCCGAAGATTTTTTACAAACCGATTTTTATAAGGCGCAGAGCAAACCACTGCCAGGATTTGCTACATCTGGTGCACAGCTTTTTGCGGAAACTTTGAAATATATAGAAACACTAGAAAAATTATCAGAAGTTAAAAAGGAAGATTTAACTAAGAGTTTCCTATTAAATTATATTAGTTCACTGAACAAAAAGTATCCTAAATCACAAGGTAAAAGGGAAGATGCTATACGAATACTATCAAGCGATGAGTTGAAGAATTTTTATAATAAAGGTGTAGAGGAAGGAATACTACAACCGCTGGTATCATATAAAGAATGCAGAAATCTGTATGATAAAATGAGCCAAACAAAGGATGAATGTATAATCAAAAAAGAAGAACATGAGAAAGCAAGTAAGTCAATAACCAGTATAATTAGTGACATAAAAAAATGTAGAGAAGCAGTCCTTAGTTGCAAAAATTTTCAGAGCTCCTACATAAAGGAAAAAGCAGAACACCCATTTAGAGGCACCTCATGTCAAAAAATGATTGATATATATCAAGAGAGAATTGCTGGATATCAGGAAAAAATTCGTCAAAACCTAAACCAAATAAGAGCAATATTAAAAGATACGCCGCAAGATGTGGAAAAATTTAAGGAAATAATCAATTGTGTGCATGAAGCAGAGCAGTATGATGAAATTTTTGATTCGGCTTTAATTTGTTTATCGAACATACAGAATAAGCTAGATATTCAACCAGAAAATCCCCTAACAGAACTCAGAGCTTCACAAATCAACGTTGAAATTGAGCTAACTAGGCTCTGTGAACAAAATATTAGAGTAAGCATGTGAGTGCTTCAACAAAATTCAAAAAACCAATAAAGACCTCATAAGTCTTATCAAAATAGGAGATTTCTAATAGTGGCAAATACCATGTATTTCTTTCAATTTGCCACTACCTAAATCACACATTGTCTTCCAGAAGGAAAATTTTTGTTCCACTGGCAACCACTTCATGTATAGCTTTACTTTCATAATAAGAAAAATGGCAAAAGCAATTTTAGATCTACTCTAATAAAAGCCTATTTTCCTTGAAACTAAAATAGCTACTAAATGTGATAATAATATGATCTATTAATTCTATTCCTATGCTTTTGCAAGCTTCTGCAAGCTGTCTAGTGAGAAACATATCGCTACTTGAAGGCTGTATATCTCCACTTGGGTGATTGTGGGATATTACAATCGATGTTGAGCCAATCAAAAGAGCGCGTCTTATGATCTCTCTAACGTAAATAGGAGTTTGATCTACTGTACCAAAGTTCTGCAGATCTTCCGCTATTAGACGATATCTTTTATTCATATAGATGACGCGAAAATTTTCTTTATTAAGGCTTCCTATACTTACTTTTAAATAATCAAGCAAATTTTCCCAGTTATTGATTATAGGTAGGTCCTTTATTTCTTCTCGTGCAGAACGAACAAAAGCCTGTTTCACACAAAAGATAGCAGATATGGCTGCATTATTAACTCCTTCAATATTTTGCAGTGCTTCTAAATCGGCATTAAAAACTTTATTTAAACTGCCCAAATTTTCTATCAAACTCTTTGCTACTGGCTTTACATCGATTCTACTATATGCTGAATATAAAATGTGTTCTAAAATCTCATAATCAAGCAATGATTGTCCGTTATCTAAAATAATTCTCTCTCTTAGGCGCTTTCTATGACCTTTTTTGTAATCTTTCATTATTCATGAATTGCTTATCTCTTATAATAAGAAATTGAATTTTTAAGTAAAATATTTAATAAAACACATGAAGCATAATTGTAAATTTTTGAAGACAGCAAATGAAAGTAGCCCCTCTCTTGTCATCCCCTGCTCCCTCCTTCTTGTCATTCAAGTAGCCTCATCCCAGTGTCCCTTCTATATATCATCCCAGTGCTCCTTCTATGTCATCCCAGTGCTTGACACTGGTTTCTTACCAACAAAAACCTAGCATAACTTTTGTGCTCAAAAAATTTCCAGTATCAAGTGCTGGCCTGAAGCTTTAGCTGTAAATGTTAAGAAATTTACCAAGCGAAAAAAAAGGCAAAAAAATCCCCGTGTAACGAGTTTTGACCCTATAATAATGTAAATTGGCGCTGTAATAATGTGCTAACGCTTAAAATAAGCGCGTTTTGGCTGAATGTAGAAAAAATAAAAAAGACATGCAGCCGCTATAATTTTTATGTAATTTGCCAATAAATATCTGAGTTTTTTACTGAATTTTTGTTGTTGAACCCGCGCGGATCAAAAACAAGGATAAATACTCTTATTGTCATAATAAGGGGGCTGGCGCAGTTTGTCAAGGAAGTTTTATGCGAGAGATCTATTGAAATGCTCGTGCAAAATCATACTATTAATTAGTACACTATAAATTTAAAATTATAAATATGTTAAGCAAATTAGTAACTTTGCTATTAATTTTTATATTTCCTTTTTACTCATACTCATATCAGTTTAGAACCAAAGCAAAGCAAGCAATTGTCTTAGATTTAGCTTCAGACTCGTTCATTTTTGAACACAATTCCAGGGAAAAAATGGCCCCATCTTCAATGAGTAAGTTAATGACTTTATATGTAGCTTTTGACTATCTAAAAGCTGGAATAATAAAAATGGAAGATAAATTTCGAGTAAGTAGAAAAGCATGGGAAAGGAAAGGCTCTTCTATGTTTTTGAAAGAAGGTCAATTTGTTACGGTAAAAGAACTACTTGAAGGAATTACAATTGCCTCAGGTAATGATGCATGCATAGCGCTAGCCGAGGGTATCGCAGGATCAGAAGAGAATTTTGTTGCTGAAATGAATGAAGTTGCACAAGATTTAAATCTTAATGATAGTCATTTTGTTAACTCAAGCGGGTGGCCAGATGAAAACCATTTTATGAGCGCAAAAGACTTGGTAACACTGGCAAAAAGGATTTTTACTGATTTTCCTGAATACTATGATCTATTCTCTGAACAATATTTGACATATAACGATATTGTACAAAAAAATAAAAATCTTTTACTTTTCCATGATATTGGAGTTGATGGTCTAAAGACAGGTCATACAAGTGCTGGTGGTTATGGAATTATAGTATCTGCAAAACGGAACGATAGGAGAATTTTTGCTGTTGTGAATGGTTTGGACACCGAGAAAGAGCGAATAGAGGAAGCAAAAAGACTAATACAATATTCCTTAAATCATTTTAATACCAAGAAAATATTTGCTAAGGATAGCGTAGTTGAAGAAATAAATATTGTTTATGGAAAAGATAAAAAGGTGCCCGTTACAGTTGCAAACGATGTTACCATAACTTATAACCGCAGATTACATGATAAAATTAAAGTGCGTATTGAGTATAAAGATATGGTACCCGCACCAATTAAAAAAGGTCAAGAAGTGGGCAAAATTTTTGTAGAAATACCTGGTACTGAGCAACAAACTATACCTGTTTATACAGCAAATGATGTGCAGAAATTGAGCTATATAAAAAAAATTTTTAGAAAGTTGTTTTAATCAGCAAATGTAAGTTAAGGAGACCTGAAATACTAATCTACTTTCAACCTCTCAGCATGTAAACTGCGTGGTAAAGATTCCAACTCTTTTGCAGCAGTGAGTTCTTTATTTTTTGCATGTATACCAAGCTTATTGAATTCTCGGGCAGCAGGAAACACTCTTGCCTCAAGCGAACCAGCAGTTTTATTGTAATGATCAACAGCACTTTTTAAGCTTCTGCGTAAATTATCAAAATTTTCGCCCATTGTGCAGATTCGCTCATATAAAATATGGCCTAGTTCACTTATTTTCTTTGCATTTTCAGCTATCATCTCTTGCTTCCATCCATAGGCTACTGCCCTAAGTAGCGCGATTAAAGTGATTGGTGTTGCAATAATTACTTTTTTTTCTATTCCAATTTCTATCAAAGCTGGTTCACATTCTAGTGCTGCACTGAAAACCCCTTCTCCTGTTAAAAAAAGTACCACAAGCTCTGGCGTATTTTCAAATTGGTTCCAATATTCCTTTCTGCCTAGATCATTTATATGTTTTTTTATTGCCAGAGAATGATTCTTCAATTTTTCCTTTTGTATCTGTAAATCATTTTGCGACATAGCATCCATGTAAGAATCAAGTGGTACTTTAGCATCTATTATTATTTGCTTTCCTGATGGCATTTTTATTATCAAATCAGGACGCAACAAATTGTCCTCATTTTTATCAATTACTGAAGCTTGAGTCAAAAAATCGCAATATTCAATCATTCCCGCCATTTCTACTACTCTTTTTAGCTGCATTTCACCCCATTTTCCCCTAATGTGAGGCTTCCTCAGGGCGTTAGCAAGGCTAGAAGTTTGACTCATTAATGCTCCAATTTGCTCCCTTAAACCTTCATAGGCCCCTACCCTCTCCTTCTCTAGGTCACGTATTTCACTATCGAATTTTTCTAACTTTTCTTTTATTGGAGTGACAACTTCGTTGATCGTTGCTTGCCTTTTTTTGAAATCACTTTCTGTTTCTTTTAGCTTACTATCGATTACTTCCTTCGCTAAATTCAGAAAATTATTGTTGTTTACCTGCAAAGCATCAAGAGAGAGAGCTTTAAAAGTGTTTGTAAGCCTCTCCTCTGCTTTTGTTAGTAATTCTATTTCCTTTTTCTTTTCCTCACGCTCTTTTTGTAGAATTACTTCAAGCTCTGCTTTTTTGACTTTCAACCCAACTATCTCTTCATCCTTATTCAGTAAAGTTCGCTTTGCCTCTTGAAGCTCACGCTCTAATTTAAGTTCAAGATTTGCTTTCTCCTCACTTAGCTTTCTATTCTTTTTTACGACGAAAAAGAGAAATAACAGTAAAAAAAGAAAATTTAACCCGAGAACTATAGAATTGAGAAGCATCAGAATACAGAAAAAACCGCACTCACAATACTATCTAATTTTTCTATATATAAAAAAGAAAAAAGAGAATCAAATGAGGTACTCTTTTGTGAAGGATTTGGTTTACTAATTAATAATCGCCTACACTTGGATTAGTGACATAATGTCTTTTTATTAAAAATCTTATATAATAGTTATTTTTATCATATCAAATAGCACATATATTAACAACTCGATTTTACTCTCATTGCTTACTATTTACCACATTACAACACTTACAAACCGGTTATTTCATTAAAAACTTAGCTTCAGCCCAGCCAAAAGCACATACCCGGAGTTATTACTTTCGATTTCAGGTTCTTTGGTACTAAATTTTACAATATCGAAGTAGTATGAAGTGCCAAGAGCTAATGGATATTCAAGACTGAAAGCCTGTGATGTTAATTCGTTTGTACCTTTGCCTACAATATCCCTGCTACTACTAAAATATGTTAAGCTCACTTTACGAGAATCAGAATGATAAGCAACACCTGCATTTATATAATTCATATTACTTGTTTCAGGACTACGTTTCTCACCAGATTTACCGCCATTACCGTACGAAAAAATGCAATCAAGTTCAAAAAGTTTTAGCTTCAAGCCAAAATTCCAGTGTAGCAATTGATTACGGCATTTATAATTTTCAGAAGTACCATCCGAGCAATCAGTTAAATTTTCTCTTGCAAACTCACCAGTAAAAGCAGTAGTAAAATTTATTTCATCTGATAAGCCATTTTTATAGGAAAGACCAGCGGCTATTAGATTGTTATATTGCAAATTATTTTTTCCTGGAACATAACTGAGTCCAAGTTGAAAGTTATAGATTTCAGGAGAAATATAGTTTATCGTTGGTTGTTTTAACTTCAGCTCTAGTCCATTATAGTCGCTGTAAATATTGGGTTTTACCCAAAATACCTCATCTTTATCATACCCAGGATCATTATCTTTTTTTTCATTACCGCGCAAATTTGAGTAATTTGTCCAATGACCATTTATTCCTCCGGCAGCTGTGTAAATTTTTGAAGTGTTAATTAACATACTCTGACTAACTAAACTTCCTTTACCATATTCAATTGATCCAAATTCCTGGTTCTTTATGATAAAATACCACTTCTCCATTTCTAACTTTTCTATGTCTAGTGCCTTTAAGTTTGCAATACCAGAAACTTCTACCTTAACATTAAACCCCAGTTGTGTATTTGGATAAACTTGCTGCAAATAAAGAAAGCGCAGGTCTGAATAGCTTGAGGTCTTGTCTTTTGTAGAGCTAAAAGAATCTTTATTGAAAGCGTAGCCAAATCTTAAATCTACTTTTCCATCTAGTTCTACATAAAACATCTCCTTATCCAGAATTACCCTAGCGTTAGCACTTCCTCCCACAAGTAATGATAAAAATAGTGTGATTAGTAACCTCATAGGTAAGCTTAAATTCTTAATATAAGCTTAACAGAAATAAAAAACAATCCTTATATTGTGTAGAACTTAGATACTACAAACCAATTAATGACAAAAGCGTTTAAGCATTCTTCACACTATGTTTTTGAATTATATTTCCATAAATAATTGATATGCTTGATAGTTTTCGCTTTAATAACTGCTTGTTAATGGAAGAATGTATACGATTAACTATTTTAGATGTGTTATTTGCATCACAGTTCATCAAAATAAAAAGTACCTTATTCTCATCAATACATCCTAAAAAATCATCACTACGGCAATTTTTATAAAAATGTTCTATGATAATTTTTAGTGTATCATTTTCCTTATTACAACTGCTGTTTAAACCTATTATTCCTATAACTGCATTAATTTGATATTCAAAGGCAAAATTCAATATGACATATAACTCCAAAATCGTTGAATCATTGTCTGGTATATCAAACAAGTTGTGTTTTCTATATTTCTTACCCATCAGATATTTATCCCTAAACATTGCTAGCTTATGAAACAGGCTAATGTCACGTATCAATAGCTCATAATTAATCTTGCTATTAGTAAATTGCGTTGTGCGAAAAACTTTTACCTTTGTTTTTATATCTTCTCCTTTAGCGTCGATTAAAGAAAAGCCTATCACTTTTGGCAATATATCGGGCAAATCGCGCCCATCTTCAGTATACTCCAAATAGCTTTTCATATCTTCAGCTGCTCTTGCACTTAAAATATTGATTAACGGCTTATTAAGTAAATTCCCTTCTTCACATTTTAATAAATTCCTTGCTGCTTGATTGAGTCCCAAGATTAACACGTTTTTTTTCTCATTATCCTGAGAAACAGATATCACAGCATCATCTTTCCTTCTTGCCGTTATAAAATCTTCCATGCTTTCATTCTATAAAATGTATTTACCAGTATAATAAAGTTGTATTAAGATTTATTTACCTATTGATATACTTAATCAAGTATAGGCAAGCATAACATAACCAGCTATTTCTAAGTGATGATAAAGGAAGCAAAATTACAAATGTAATTTTGCTTGTTTTCTTTAATACCTTCATCACAACAACTGATTTTGCTGTATTGGATTAGATGGTTGAATATAACCTAAACTACTGTGACACGATTCTTCGTATGACGGTGGTGATGAACACGATTCCTCGTATGAAGGTAGTAGTTCCTCAAGCGGTGCTGAAGGTTGTACTTTTTCATAATTGTCAGAAGGAAAATTGTCTGATTCTTTATTATTAGTTGCTTTATCCATACATTTTACTGGTTGCTCTATATAGTCTTGTATTTCTTTTGTAAAACTATGATTTAGATAACAACTTGTTAAGTAAGCTACACCTGCTACTGTGAGTGCTAATGATGCAAAAACTAAAGGTGAAGCTCCTATACACCTAAAAACCTTTACTTTATACATACTCATATGAGCAGGTGGGTCAATGGTTGTTGCTAAAAAAATAAAAAAACCAAGTGAAAAAAATATTAACAAGCAAATTCCACCCAATGAACAAGATCCTAACGCTACTTCTTTTAATGATTTTTCGTTTTTCTTTTTATTATTAAGGCTTCGATACATTTTATTAACGTTAGTATTGCTAATATAATCTTCTAGTTCTTTTAAAATTTGAGTCTTTAACTCTTCAATCTCATTATCTATTAACGAATAGTATTTTTTATACCGCTGCTTCAATTGAACGTCTAATACTGATTTACCACCATTGAGAAGATTTAAAATGTCTTTTTTGCATAACTCAATCTCCTGAGAAATTTTAGAATCGTTTTGTTCTTTTATATCTTGATCCATTTTAGCCTGTAGTTTTTGACCAAAATCTTTAAATACAGTTCTGCAAGAAAGGTATTTTAATATAATAGGTAAAGCCAGCTCATTTCCCTTACTAAGCAAAGATAAAAGATTCAAAGCGAAAGAATTAGGTACTGCTTCTCTTGGTAGAATTAAGTGAAATCTTGGAGAGTAGACCGGCGGAACTTCCCCAGTCAGTCTCTCGCAAAACTGTACGTAAATCTCTCGATTTATACAGCTTCCATTATTCAGCCTTTTGACCTAACCCTAATGTCCAGTGGTAGAAAGTCTTTGGATTCTCTTCTTTTATTGTCCCAAATTTGGGAGAAAAACCCTGGACTTGAAGTCCATCCTTTTAAGAATATAATTTTAAGGTGAAAAATCTGAAAGAATGTGGAATATTATAGAAAAAGCAGTCACTCTGTATATATATCACATAGTGTGG
>NZ_JBNRJY010000052.1:0-765 GCF_059414725.1 Wolbachia endosymbiont of Tuta absoluta | reverse complement strand
GGCAACTAACAATAGGGGTTGCGCTCGTTATAGGACTTAACCTGACACCTCACGGCACGAGCTGACGACAACCATGCAGCACCTTGTAAATTGTCCGAAGAAAAGTCTATCTCTAAACCTGTCAATCTACATTTAAGCCTTGGTAAGGTTCCTCGCGTATCATCGAATTAAACCACATGCTCCACCGCTTGTGCGGGCCCCCGTCAATTCCTTTGAGTTTCAAACTTGCGTTCGTACTCCCCAGGTGGGATACTTATCACTTTCGCTTAGTCACTCAACCTTGCGGCCAAACAACTAGTATCCATCGTTTACGGCGTGGACTACCAGGGTATCTAATCCTGTTCGCTACCCACGCTTTCGTTCATCAGCGTCAATAAGTACGTAGTAATCTGCCTTCGCAATTGGTATTCCATGTAATATCTAAGCATTTCACCGCTACACTACATATTCTAGTTACTTCCAAGTAATTCAAGTCTAACAGTATCAATGGCAATTTTTTAGTTAAGCTAAAAACTTTCACCACTGACTTATAAGACCGCCTACGGACCCTTTAAACCCAATGATTCCGGATAACGCTTGGATCGATCCTTCTTCGGACATTTTTCAAGGTGCTGCATGGTTGTCGTCAGCTCGTGCCGTGAGGTGTTAGGTTAAGTCCTGCAACGAGCGCAACCCCTGTCACTAGTTGCTAACATTAAGTTGAGGACTCTAGTGAGACTGCCTACGCAAGTAGAGAGGAAGGTGGGGATGACGTCAAATCATCAC
>NZ_JBNRJY010000051.1:0-438 GCF_059414725.1 Wolbachia endosymbiont of Tuta absoluta | reverse complement strand
TTTGATGGTAGGAAGTGGATTGATCGATCGGGTTATTCCTTTCTCCCCTCTACCCTGTTGTGAATTCAAAAATGATTGCGAGAGTGGATAAGGAGAAAATCAATCTGTTTACTTCCCTAATTGTTATTTTCTCCTCTCTGGGCAGCTCTGTCAGTTCAATTATCATGTCGGTTCTGTTCGGAAAACAGCTTCTACACTACTATCCGCTCTATATATTCATATCTGTTTCTGTGTTACTTACAATTAGTTTGATATATTTTAGACTGTCAGGAAAGAAAATTTAGAAAATAATTCTATTTTTACTGCCATGAAGATCGATCACGGTTCGAAATCTGAAAGAAAGCCCTATATCACCAATGCCAGCGAAGGACGTGAGAAAAAAACGTTCGGTAAATCGGCACCGAAAAGAGGGGGTAAAAATAGAATTATTTTCTAAAT
>NZ_JBNRJY010000050.1:0-596 GCF_059414725.1 Wolbachia endosymbiont of Tuta absoluta | reverse complement strand
TCATCTTCAATCAAAAACTTCTTACTGTAAGATGCATTATAAGTAGTGCCATCACTTTTTCTCACTTTGCTCATCATGTTACTGGCTCTTTTATAAGTGCTTAGAACCTGTTCACCTTCTTTTGTACTAAGATAACGATCGATCGGATTGAATCTACTTGATAGTTTCCAAAATGGGGAACAGAAGAAGGACCTCCGCGGTACCGCCGGCGGGACATCAAATTCCTAGAAGATTTTCTCGATAGCGTAGCATAATACGCCTGCCTACTACACCGAGGGTCATGGACTCGATATCCATACAACTCAAAAAGTGAAAAATAAATATGCATAGATTTTTGTTGAGTCTAGTTATTTTTATACATACAACTAAGATTCTATGATCGATCATGTGAGTCCTATATAGGACACTCCCACAGACAGGGGGTAAATTGTGGTTTTCGGAGATGTGACATACTTTTCAATCGAAACAGTTTTGAAAATGCTCTTTGAAATTGAATCAGAGTAGGATCGATCATAGAATCTTAGTTGTATGTATAAAAATAACTAGACTCAACAAAAATCTATGCATATTTATTTTTCACTTTTTGAGTTGTATGG
>NZ_JBNRJY010000049.1:0-457 GCF_059414725.1 Wolbachia endosymbiont of Tuta absoluta | reverse complement strand
GCCATTATATTTTTACTTGTCGCTTTTTGAAAATTCTAGTAATCATTATCTCCTTATTTGAGTCTTTCGAAGCGTACGAAAGAATAATCAAAGTTTCAAGTGTACAGATAAAGATACATAAAAAAACGGTAGAGTAAGTTTTACTCATCGGTATGTAGCCGTCCAGTTCTAGGTTGATACGATTTCTAGTTTTTCTTTATCCGTTTCCAGATGAAGCCCTCGCCCGAAGTAGTCCAAGACGGGAGCCCGAGCAAGTCAGTGTCTGGGAACTCGGCCATCGTGGAGACCAAGCGGCTCATAGAGCAGGAGTCCTCCCCCGCGCACCCCCCCCCCGACCCCCCCCCCCCCCCCCCCCCCCCCCCCCCCCCCCCCGCCCCCCCCGCGGGGCCCCCTTCGAACCGGGCTCCTTTGGTAGAAGATCGATCGTTGAGGTCTGCTGAGCCGACAACCGTATGCC
>NZ_JBNRJY010000048.1:0-354 GCF_059414725.1 Wolbachia endosymbiont of Tuta absoluta | reverse complement strand
CCTAAAAAAACAATTGAAGAAAAACATACGGCTAATCCCACACGACTGACGGATGCGTCTGTTAAACCGCAGCCTTACTGTGTGCCATGGTGTTCGTTTTTTGTATGAGAATCCGCAATTTTCTTTCTTCTGATAGACATATGCGTCAAAAATACCGCCGACAGTGGAAGAACCGCCTAATTAACATACTTTTATGGTAAAACATTGATAATTTTTATTTTTATTAGAGATGGGTTTGCTCTTGACTCTAGTCTAGGTCATAGGACAGAGACAGAGTCTAAGATGGAGCGAGCTCACCCAGAAGAAGCCTGTTCACTCTTACTTTGAAGAGATTAGGGTTGTATGCGTTTGGAA
>NZ_JBNRJY010000047.1:0-1489 GCF_059414725.1 Wolbachia endosymbiont of Tuta absoluta | reverse complement strand
CCAAGTACAGCATCTCCAAATTCATTTTCAGCCCATTCATTATTCCTGTTTGCCATTTTTTACCCTCAATGTTTGCAAACTTTAATGTTGTAATACTTTATTTTTATGTCCATTTATATTTGTGGGTAATAGTAAGATTATAATTACAATTAGAGATATTTTAAGAGCTCAAAATCTATCTTTAGTCTGCAGACTTTTTAATCAAATTTATTAAAAAATATATTCTTCAGTGTATATCTGTCGTATATGCACTGCATTTTTTTCTAACTTTTTTTACACAGGAGGATTTTATGTCCAGAATTCCAGATACTTGACCTTTACTTTAAAACCAACTGGCGCCTATGGTTTTTATAAAAAGATTACAGGAAATAAAAATACTCTAGAGAACATGAAATAAGGATACTGAAATATAAGCTGCCTATATTTGCAAGCAGCTCATAAAGTCTTCTTATTTACTTACTCCTTGGGCAGAAGAAAGTTGTTTTGATATAGTCACACTTTCCATACTTGTTGAAGGATTCTGTGAAACTTTTACTATTTCAGAACCTTCTTTACGTAAGTAGGATAGTGCATCATACAAGGACTTCACTTCGTATTGTTTTCCTACTTTTACTTCTTTATGTGCAGCTATTTGCTCCCAAGTGATATCATTGCTTTCAATAAGCTTGATAGAACCGTCATCACTAATATTAATTTTCATTTTACATTCTTTTTCTTCATCGTACCAATTCAAAGTCATGTTATATGAGCCATTAGCTACTTCATAAATTCTTACTCCATGCTCATCAACTCGTCCACGCATTCCTCTTTTTTCATCTCCAGGTAGCAACAATGTAACCGCCGTTATCCTATTGCTTTCAAAAAAATCATTAGTTAAAATATTACTAATGTTTATTTTTCCTTTATTATCATTCAGCACAGTTCTTGCAGTCAACATAGTTCTAATTGGACTTCTCACTCTAAGCTGTACAGATTCTACATCACTGTTTTCTATGTGTTGAGCAATTTCTTGCTTAGTTTCATCAATAATCTTGCCTTTTAGATATTTACCGTGATTTTCATTTTCTGAATTATAAGGAGAGCTATCAGCAAGAATTCGCCTTTTTGACTCTTCATCATCACAATCTAAATATTCAATTTTGCGGTCATGCTTGGTACCTAAAAATGGATGATCATCTGCTCTCACCCTATTATTCGGAGGAAAATTGAAAGTCCTATTCGGTTTATCACTCGATACTGATTCAGATATACCTTGAACAGCTTCAAAACTTTTTTTAAAAGAATTAGTTAACATTATATACCCCCTTATTCTATAAATAGTCTTATCTTAGAATGTTTTTAACATATGTCAATTCAACCACTATGGATTAAAATCCAAAGATTGAGAGAGAGCATAGAATGCTAACTTTCGACTTGAAAGTCACCAAATTTATCTTCTTTTTTAGAGTGATTTTCAATATAATTTTTTATCATTTCGTCAGTTACATTT
>NZ_JBNRJY010000046.1:0-465 GCF_059414725.1 Wolbachia endosymbiont of Tuta absoluta | reverse complement strand
ATGATCTGGTGAAGCGGTGCAGAGGCAATCATTGTTGGAAATAAATAGATCCAATATGCGGTCGTTAATGTTTTTAATTTGAGTGTTAAATTGTGTAGAATTGGTAAGAGATATAAAATTTAACAGTAACTTGCTAGCAGGTAATAAATTAGGTTGATGTCTTTTGTTATCTAGTAAGTTTGTTGTGGTTACAAAGCATGATCTATTTATTAAAAAACATGTTTTCCATGTTACCGTTATACAATGGTTACATAATAAGAATAATAACCCGTGTAGAGCCTCAAGCGACCATTATCATTATACCAACAAATGCGGTTAAAATACTGAAAACAACCTTATCATTAACGAAACTTTGCGAACAGTTTCACAGAACAAGTTACATTGTTATTTTAACAAAACCTTATTTTGTTAGCCTTTAGCTATTTAAAATCTTTAAAGAGTCGAAATTTCTAGAAGGTGTGTATC
>NZ_JBNRJY010000045.1:0-374 GCF_059414725.1 Wolbachia endosymbiont of Tuta absoluta | reverse complement strand
TGATATAGAAGTTGGTGGTGGACAGTGTTGACAAAATAGTGCGATGCCCGGAGGTCGCATTGCTACAACCTTATGCTGTCTCTCTACCGTAGAACTGCTGGAAGAGATTTCTTTTAAGAAATAAGTAGTACCTGTTGTGTTGTAGCTGTTAATCAGAAGTGGATGTTAACACAATGTTATTTGAACATGTACGACATTTTTTTTTTGTGATGTTTGCTCTCCTGGACACTCCCTTGTCCTATGAGGTTTGTACTTTTTGCCATGAAATGACAATTATCCGATCAGTAGTAACTTACTTACCTACAGCGCCGAAGTAGCCCCAATTTTCCCCGAATATGTTAAGATTATGTGCTTTACTAATGGGGAGGACGGTC
>NZ_JBNRJY010000044.1:0-317 GCF_059414725.1 Wolbachia endosymbiont of Tuta absoluta | reverse complement strand
ACCTACCCCGCAAGGGATATAGGCGTGATATATGTATGTATGTAATAAAACGTTTCACATGTCGACCGCAAAGCGCAGGCCACGTGCGGTCGGCGTGAAGCTAAATTGATGAGTCACTCAATCGCCAATGTAATGGTCCTTCAAAACGAACGACCCCTAGCTCACAAAGTAATTGTACCTAGCTAGTAACTAAAATTCACGTTTGATCGATCCTTGAGGTCCCTCATGTATGACTCCAAAGTGTTTGGTGAGTAAGACCTGTTGTACTTTAGCCAATCATACCATTTTTCAATGATTGAACCGAGGTCCACAGTTAC
>NZ_JBNRJY010000043.1:0-2075 GCF_059414725.1 Wolbachia endosymbiont of Tuta absoluta | reverse complement strand
GGTTACATATGTATTACAATTTTAGACGCCAACCTGTCACTATAGTGATACCTACACGATTTCTCTGAAACGGTCTTGTCTGACGTGGCGAAAGCTCTCTGTCTACTCCGCAAAGGACAAAAGCGTGACATGTGTGTTAAAACATGGCTGATTTTTAGACCCAATATTAGTTCTAATAGGTTTTGGGAATACGTCGTATACAGTTAACTCTAATTGCTTCGAAAAAAAGTAAACGTTAACATCTGGACGCAAAGTCATTTCATTCACTCTTCGCGTACCATAATACAATTTTGGCGGCAAAAACGCTCATTACCATCGGGGGGTAGGCAGGTAACACGAGAAACCTGTGACGGAAACAGATGTTGGGCCTACTAGCGCAGTGCACCGTGACGAGCCAGGTGGTGTACGGTATGGTACTGAGCACGGCGGGTACCACTTTGGTGCATTCATCCTTGCATTACGGGTATAGTAGTAACTATGTATCACTCTACGCATAATGTAAACATTGTCCAACTATACCATAAGTGGTAATTTGTTAAATAAATTAAATTGAATTGAGTATCAATTATTAACATCAATTTGCCGTGTGATACCGGCTTAAAATAGCATCACCCCATTTCTTATCCATAGGTGTTTTAAGAGGTGACTAAGGAACTCGAGGGTTAGATGTGTATTGCAATTCTAGGCGATGGGCTGACAACCTGTCACTATAGTGACATACAGTTATCTGATAGACCCTCAAACTTTTGTCAGACGTGGTGTTAATATTAGCTGTTTTACGGCCGTTAAAGCTCTGCCTACACCGTAAGGGATATAGGCGTGATTTGTGTGTGTGTGTGTGAATTCAATATTATTAGGAAGAAATAGGGTTAGTGATGTTCTTTTAAGGCCAATCCGGGCCCGAAGTCTGCTAATTGAAAATCGTTCCAGTGGTTACGAGCGTGTTAGTTTGAAGTATAGAATATCACGGTGACAATAAAATGACAGTTGAAGTGTCGCTAGTCGGTGAAATGAACGTTTTGAAACGGAATGCTACAAATTTGTCTAGTATTTGTGACTGGTAACCTGTGATCGATACCGCAAATTTTACGTAGCCTCATAGAAATCTTTATAATGAAAACGCTTCTTCTTCTTCTTTTCGCTTGGGACACCGAGTTGACGAACGCTTATTGATGTAGTCAAACAAGGATAATATTATTATTAGTTAGGTACCAGCCAACTTTAGCCTAACAATCTGACCAACTACACTAAAAACCTAGTTCGTAAATTTTTCAGTCTATATCGTTTATTTTTTGCGTTAGTCCAGCGTATTCAAATAGGCAGTTCCTATTTCAAATACAATTGCAAATTCGTGGCCTGAAAACCATATAAAAAATCCATATATACCAGATACTCTGGCCTGTTCATTGTCCAAAATAACTGAACCGTGATGGTCCATGTAACTGGCCGTTTCCTACGAATATAATTCTACTGTGTTCAAGTCGTACAGGTCTATAATAACGGCCGATGTGGCGCAGTGTTAGTGCGACTGCCTGTGACGCTAAGGCTCCGGGTTCGATTCTCGGATTCTATACAAAGTCGATATTTATCACTTTGTGAAATTCTTTCTAATCTGGTTAGGACATTGCAGGCAGAACAACATGATTGTCCGAAAAAAAGTCTGTTCCGTGATTTGAAGTCAGAAGGCACGTTAAGCTGATGGTTTCGGTTGCTGTCTATGATTACTTAGACAGCGGTCGATACACAACCATGCCAGGGGCCTACTACTGGTAGTAGGCGGTTGAAAAATCTCGGATCGTTGGACGACTCGGTTTCCCACACGAAATATAGGACCAACGTAGTCTAGAGCTTCTGACGCTGAATTGCGCTCTTTTGTAGTTTTTTCAATTCTTGACCAGCAGTAGACTTTGTAGTTTTTGCCTTTTTTTTATCTGTTTCTGAAAAGTTTGATCGATCTATTTATTAGGAAAGTGATACTGAAAAGATTAGTACCTACACTCACACCAGTCATGTAGCATTTGTTGTGTTTGTAAACATAGACTTGGTCATTTCCAAAAGTCACAAACAAACCTGTC
>NZ_JBNRJY010000042.1:0-4081 GCF_059414725.1 Wolbachia endosymbiont of Tuta absoluta | reverse complement strand
TTCAAAACTATAGGATTTTGATACTTTTTTTTTAAATAGATAGAATGATCCAAGAGGCAGTTTGTAAGTACTTTTTACCGCAAAAAGCTTTGTTCCTTCAGGAAAACGGGAAGCAGCGGGTGAAATCGCTTGGCGTGTCGCTAGTAATGCATAATACATAGAATATACCCAGTCCAACATATAGTCTCGAGAATCTTTACTCCCAAAAACTACCAAATTCAATAGCCTACAAGTTTTCCGCTCCAATCGCATTTGGCACAATCCTTGAATTGCGTCGTTTGAGAAGTCGCCTTAACTTGGAAATCGCATTACCTGAGCAATCGGAAAAAGAAAGGTCTGGGATCGTTACTAGCGTGTGTTCTCTCTGGTACGTATTGTACTTTCGCAAGAAATTGATATAATAGGGAACGCTGCTACATACTCCCTGGATAAATATAAGATAAAATTATGGTTTTTGTTTAGATGTTTATTTTCAGGAATTTCATCAAAAGCCGATTTTTTCCCTCTACCAGCAACACACGAACCGTGTATAGAACTTGTGTCTGTAACTTGTGAACAGCGAACAACAGAGGGATCGATCTAAGGACGTCAAACATTTATGTAAACTGCTCAGTCCAATTTTTGCCCATTTCATAAATTTATGTATAGCGAATAGTATGTATCCTCATCGGTTAAAACAAGCCATAATACGCCCTATATATAAGTCTGGTAGTCATTTAGAGTATAGTAATTATAGGCCCATAGCTATCTTATCTGTTGTGGATAAAATCGTGGAAAAAGCAATAGTTTCGAAAGTAAGTAGATTTTTAGAAAAATACTCCATTCTGTCGGATACACAGTACGGTTTTAGGACTGGACGAAGTACAGTCACGGCACTGACCGGGTTTGCGGACTATGTAAACACCAGTCTTGACTCCGGTGACCAAGTATTAGCCATATTTATAGACTATAAAAAAGCGTTTGATACGTTGGATCGATCAATGAATAGATATCCATGAGCTTTTGTCGTTGCATCCTTGTAAGCTTCTTCAACGAATTTAGCATTTTCTGGATAAACCTGACGAGCTAAATGTCGTATTTGTGTTCTGTCTCGAGGGTTTTTAAAATAAGTTATATAACTCGAATTTAGAGAAATATCTCTTTGACCTTTTCCTTGATGAAATATGTTTTGAGTTATGTAAAATACACTGAGATTTCTATGATGGCTTCCCTTTGTAAAAATATCAACGATACGACCATCTGACTCTCTCATAAGATCGATCATCAGTCTGAACCACATTATCTGCAATATTGTAATGTAGGATACTCTTTGCCCATTGATTCCACTTTTCTGGCAACATTCGTCCAATTGTTTTTAGATATAGCCAAGCAAGCACAGTGGATAAGCTATATTTTTTTTCCTTTTGTTTAGGTTCGTAATTAACCTTATTGTTAGCATTTAGCATAAAATTACCTAATTTTTAAAGTATTGAAGTTATATATATTAATATAATTATTAAATAAATTATAATATAAATGTTAAATTGTGTGAAAATTTTTATAGATTTTAAGTAGAAATACACATGTTCGTAAGCACAGAATTTGCTTTTTCTATTGCTCTTGCTAACATTTCTTGTTCATTGTGCTGATTTTTCACGTTGATTACCTGAGCTGCCAAATTTGCAGGGAAAGTGACCAAACTAACTTCCCATAGCTCCACTTGTTTTAACACTCGAGCTCCGCTTTCATGATCAACATCATACTCTATTGGTATATAGCCAATCGAAAGCCCGTTAATAGTTCCAGTTTTGAGCATTAAATATGCTTCCTCTGCTTTTTGAATACCAAAAAGCAAATGTGCAGTTATATATAGGCCAATATCATTTTCGCAAATATCCGTAATATTACCTATAGGCTCGCTCGGATTGTGCTGCCAAAGAAGTTTTATCTGACTTTTATTTAAGTTATTCTTAAATGCTCCTGGTAATATCAGATCATTTTGCTTATCAACTATATTAAAAACGCTCGCATAGCCAGAAAATACTCCGTTTTCTTCTATGCTTTTTATTGATAATGGTGAATAGAGAAATTTCTTATTCATAAGTCCTCCTTGTAAATTATGGTATTGGGTTTGCCAGCGCTCTGAGCCAGCTTAAAATGTTGTATAGATTGTTTTCCTATATCTCAGGATGAGTATAAGGCACTACAATATAATTCTATTGTATGCAGTGCTTTGAAAATGTGGAAGTACTTTTTTAGTTATAAAATTTGTCATTTTATATACATAAGGGTAGGGTTTGTTGCACATTGGGTTGTTCAACAGCAGCGTTTTCCAGATTTGTAGAAACAGCTTCGTTTGTAGCTTTTCCTAGAAGGAAGCCAAATCCCAATGAAACAGCGGCTATAAAACCATTCATTAATGACTCTGTCCATCTCGTATTCTTGATAGATTTTAGAATATATCATTATTGGCTTCATTCGGGTTTAAATTTCTTCCCAACTCTTCTGATGTTTTCTCCCCAGCATCTTGGGATTTTGTTGATGAACTTTTCTGTAAGTTTTCTAATTCTTGTGCGTCCATCAACACCTCACTATTAAAGCTTAAGTACAAATTATACAGCACTATAATTGTTTAGTCAAGGTAAATACTAGTATATTAAGTAAATATTTACTATATTAATATGATTGCTTAAATTCACAACTAATTGTTTGGGGGAATAAAAAGATTGTGTTTTGTAGGTGATTTTCGTAGCGGAAGGTATTACCCCAGTTTTACAACACCCGGGGTAACGATAAAGAAGGAAGTAGGGAAAGTTATTTATAATAGTTTGAAGCTATTACAAGTTTATATGCTCTGTCATTGAATATTTGTTTGTTCAATAGTAGTACTTTCCAAATTTGTGGAGATAGTAGCAAACATCCTTCTCGCTAAAGCCGTTGACAATGTAGCACCAATTCCAGCTCCAGTTGCAGCTATAAAACCAGGGCCTAATAATTCCATATTTGTTTCAGTGCTGCTGCTAGTTATATTGTTAATTAACATCATCGCGCCTGCTCCTAAAGCTGCTACTAACCCAATCCTTGACGGTTTACTTGTTGCATCAAGAGAATATTGTACTACTTCTCTAAGCTCTGAATTACTGTTTTTTAACGCTACTGCTATTGATGCTGGTAACATGACCATTATTGGCATGGATAATAGTCCTCCAAGTGTTGCACCAATAATTTCACTCACTTTTGATTTTCCAAGATTAACTCCTAGATTAACTCCTAAGGCTGTTATACCTAATACTCCAATTGAGGTGATAATCCTTACATTTCTCTCTTCCATTTCTCTCACATGCGCCTCATATTGTATTGTAGCTTCTGCTACCGCTAACCCAATACTATTTGGTTGCTGTGGAATCTGATTTACTCGCCCTAACTCTTGTGAAGTTTTCCCTCCAATACTTTTGACGGCATCTTCTAAGTCTAATAACGATCTGTTATTTAACCTTACGTTATCTTGACTATCACAAAAGACAATGTAGTCTAAAATTGTCATTCTCAGATTATTCATTTCTATATCATCATTAATATGATCTTTTAATATACTTATAATCTCTAATGCTCGCTCCTTCATATCTCTTTCTTCTTCTGCACTAGCTGGTGCAAGTATGAGAAAAATTATTCCAAGAAAATCTTGTTGTAATTTTTTTAATTGTTCTAAGCTCATAATAATTAACATTAATATATATTATTAAATAATATAGTACTATAGTTACTTAATCAAGATTTATATTAATATATTAAGAAATAAGCACTAAAAAATGATATCCTTAGTCGTAAAATACAAAAAGAGCGGAGCACCCAGTGCCACAACACTGGATAACGATAAAGAAGGAAGTAGAGAAAGTTATATGTAATAGTTTAAAACTATTACAAGTTTATATGCTCTGTCCTTGAATATTTGTTTGTTCAATAGTAGTACTTTCCAAATTTTGTAAAGATTCAAATTCTTCTTGCATATCCAGTATGTCTTCTATTACTTGCTGATCGATCTTTTAATATACTTATAATCTCTAATGCTCGCTCCTTCATATCTCTTTCTTCTTTATCGTTA
>NZ_JBNRJY010000041.1:0-793 GCF_059414725.1 Wolbachia endosymbiont of Tuta absoluta | reverse complement strand
AAAAGCCACGACCAGCGCGATAGCAAGCGCAGCAAGCTGGGATCTTGCACACAGCAATGCTCGCGCCGCACATGCCAGTGCTAGCCCCGCATGTCGCGCGCTGAGCGTGAGTGCCCACGGGCCGCGCCAGCCAGCGCCGCCTATGCACGCGCCTGCCTGGAAGATGATAAAAAAAACACGTTATAGCATAGACAACTTCGTAAAGGTCAACTCTTCTTATATATGCTTTTAATATGGTCAAAAGAAGCGGAACATCATAAACGTAAAGCTCTTCAGAAGCCTTTAATATCCTCAAAAGAAGCAGAACATCATAACGTAGATTCTTCGTAGTTAGCATAGGTTTCAGAACGCGCTATCTGTCACTTATATCGTACTAGCTGTTACCCGCGGCGTTGCCCGCATAAGTGGTGATAAAAACTATCCTATGTGTTAGTCCATGTTACCTTCTATATGTGTGCCAAATTTTATTATAATCCGTTCAGTCGTTTTTGCGTGAAGAAATAACAAACAAACATACAAACTTCCGCATTTATAATATTAAGTATTATACCTATCACAAAGTAGTATAGTGTTCTGTGAGTAGGAGTATAGTTTTCTTTGATCGATCTTTGGACTTTAGTTAAAGGTGATATAAATTCCGCTAAGAAGTGGTTAAATACTAAATATACATAGAAACACCCAGACTAAACACAAATATCTGAAAACGATTTAACAAATATTTGTGTCTTGTGGGGATCGATCAAAGAAAACTATACTCCTACTCACAGAACACTATACTACTTTGTGATAGGTA
>NZ_JBNRJY010000040.1:0-628 GCF_059414725.1 Wolbachia endosymbiont of Tuta absoluta | reverse complement strand
TAGAAGACGAAACTCATACACGTTTAGGAGGAGTGATGATGAAGCCAGTAGGCCGAGTGACGACTGTGAGGAAAAGGGTAGCTACCCGCCTGGTCGGGAGTTGTGACCAGGGGAACGACTGTTCCAACCGGACATGTTTGGAAGTTGTATATATAGCGATCGATCAAAAATGAAAGACATCTAGTCAAAAGAAGAAACGAATATATTTTACAGTTGGACTAGATGAATGTTGGTGAATTAAGACAGTAGGTAAAATAGTTATATAGCTAGATAAAGTTTCCTAATTATTCTACATTGTGAATAAATTTCGAGTCAGATATGCATAAATTCTATATAATTTTTATCCTACCACTACTCATTCGGTAAAATGGATCGATCTTGAGTACCTTATGTAGACCACCAGGTGTACCGTCAGGAGCCCACCTTAATTATTAGAGATACAGAAATGGTTCCAAAACAAAAGTTGTTCAGTATGATGGGCCGCTTCTTTTCACAAGGACATTGAGGATCGATCGTTTATGACGATACGACAATTTTATAACAAGCACTATGGAACGAAAAAGAGGAAGGTGTCTTCCTAGACGCACTTAATTCATCCATCCAAATAAGAAAAAGTAAAATTAAATGG
>NZ_JBNRJY010000039.1:0-677 GCF_059414725.1 Wolbachia endosymbiont of Tuta absoluta | reverse complement strand
AAAAACCTATTTAATGTTGAGCACTATGCTGTTAACCAAAAACAAGAAAAATTGCAACAGGCAAAATATGTTATAGTTGATCGATCACTGGTAAGTAGAAACAAAAGACAGACAATTACAAGCCCTATCCAGGCTAACTCCACAGGAAAACCTATCATATTCAGTAGAAGAATCTCTAGGAATTATAATGTTTGCCTTTCATAAAATTCATAGGTAACATTTGAAACTCAAGTTAATTCTGATATATACTATTTCTTAAAAACTTTGAAAGTAAAATAAATTCATTTGTATTGCTGTGTGATGTTGGTTTAGAATAGCATCAACTCATTTCTTTCCCATGGGTGTCTTAAGGTGTGCCTAGGAGGGGTGTATGTGTATTGCAATTTTAGGTAATAGGCTGACAACGTTTCACTATTGTGATGCATAATTTTTTCAATACCCCCTAATAAAAAATGTTTGTCAGAGATGGTATAAATGATCCTTTTTACTGCATTTAACACTCTTCCTTGTCCACAAGCGATATAGGTGTGATATATGTTATTTGTATTTGTTACAGAAAACATAGCCCATTGCAGAGATGAAAACCTAATAGAAGTGTATGTGAGCTCTTGGGAATTTGATGCATACTTAAATCTGCAATCAAACACTGCCTACCTCTTTGCAGAGGTTGGTCTAGC
>NZ_JBNRJY010000038.1:0-734 GCF_059414725.1 Wolbachia endosymbiont of Tuta absoluta | reverse complement strand
AAGTACTGCTAAGTAACCGAGGTGCTACTAGTAGTATACAGGCATATTACCTGGGGCTGGAATCCGTTCTCATCGGCGACGTAGTTGATCGATCCATCTGTAAATAGCTTTTGTAAAAACGCTCGTTTCAACAAACGGGTTTATCGCAAACGTCGTTGTTCACAGATCGAGGTTTTATGTGCATCGTCATCTTAATCACCCAAATCTCTCTCCGCTTCATTGAGATGGTAGGTATCTATATGGAGTATGAAGTTTTTGATTTAAAATACTTCATACTTAAATTAATGCCGTGTGATGCCGGCTTAGAATACCATCACCCATATTTCTGGAGTTCATCATTTCATCATCCTCCTCAACACCACTACTTTCTTTCCCGTAAGAGGCGACTAAGGGACTCAAGGGTGTGTTTTCCAATTTTAGGCGATAGGCTGACAACCTGTCACTATAGTGATACACAATTTTCCGAATGACCCTCAAATATTTGTCAGACGTAGCGTAAATGTCCGTTTTTGCGATCGTTTACGCTCTGCCTACCCCGCATGGGATTATAGGCGTGATATGTGTGTGTGTGTGTATGTATGTCTACTTGAAATTTTTTTTTTTTTTTTGCGTGTCGATCGATGGGCTTACTCTAATATTAAATAAGTTTCGATAAATACTCCGCCAGCCGAACTGCAGTGTCGGTGGCATCATATAAATCTTTTTGCGAGCAGGATGACGGGCAGGCAGGGCAT
>NZ_JBNRJY010000037.1:0-518 GCF_059414725.1 Wolbachia endosymbiont of Tuta absoluta | reverse complement strand
CTCATGATCATAATCTTTTTAAATGTTGTTATTTGTTAAAAGTCCTCGCAAACGCGGGGATTTTTTATGAAATAGTCAATAATGTTGCTGAATTGAAATAAATCAGCATGTAGAATATGGGGCATTACTTGGGAGGATATTATGGCTCTTATTTCATTGCGCCAACTATTGGATCGATCGTCGCACTGATCGCGATTATTTATATTTTATTCAATCAATCCAAGTCAAACCCACAAGAAAATGATCGATCTGACAAGGGCCCTTCATTACGCTCCATAACTTTACGTAAAACTTGTGCCTCACGTTCTGGACGATAAAACAACGGATTCTCTTCTGATGCAAATTTTGCTTTAGCAACTGCTTCCGCCAGTTTTGCACGGCGATTGATGAGTTGTTGAATTTGTTGATCGATCAATATTCCTCTATTGTCTTTAATGTCTTCTATGCTGCTTACAAAAACCACTCCTTGTTTCTTAAAGCCCTCTACTATATATTTATTATGAACGATTTCGTGTAGT
>NZ_JBNRJY010000036.1:0-307 GCF_059414725.1 Wolbachia endosymbiont of Tuta absoluta | reverse complement strand
ATGGGAATCCTGGAAATCTCACCACAAAACACGTCATGGCAACTGAGGCCAAGTGTTGTCCGGTATTTCATGAGGCAGAGATGCGAGAGTCGTGGGGGGTCGGGGGCGCGCGAGCGAACAAAACAGATTTATTGTAAAATTAAAAGGTTTATTATAGAAAACAGTTATGTGTATTTGTAAAAGATCATCATCCTTATTTTCCTGAATTGACAAGATCGATCGATAGCGGGCGAGCGAGCGAGCACGACTCTCGCATCTCTGCCTCATGAAATACCGGACAACACTTGGCCTCAGTTGCCATGACGGG
>NZ_JBNRJY010000035.1:0-4534 GCF_059414725.1 Wolbachia endosymbiont of Tuta absoluta | reverse complement strand
TGACCTTACCCAGAAAAAGTAGACAGGTAGTTAAGACGTTTTTTTCATGAAAATGATGAATCAAATTTTTCAGGAATGCAATAGTTAATAGTAGAATGTCTACGTTGTTTGTTATAAAAAATTGACCTTACCCAGAAAAAGTAGACAGGTAGTTAAGACGTTTTTGAAGTAAAATAAAACGTTTTTTCAAAGAGGTGTAGTATGACAAAAAGAAAAGAATATACAGCAGAATTCAAAATTGAAGCTATAAGACTAGTAAAAGAAACAGGTCAATCATCAGCAAAAATAGCAAGAGATTTGGGTATTAGCGGTGATTCATTAAGCAGATGGGTAAAAACATACAATGATAGAATGTCTGGAGTAGATGCGTTTCCAGGAAAAGGGAAAGTAGCTCATTGCGACAAAGAAAAGTTTGATTTAAAGAAAGAACTGGCAAGAGTAACTAGAGAAAGAGATATTTTAAAAAAAGCCCTGGGATATTTTGCAAACCAAAAAGAGTGAAATATTCTTTTATAAAAGAGCATGAAAACTGCTGTAAAATAAGAGAGCTATGCAGGTTTTTGAACGTATCTGCTTGTGGTTATTATAAATGGATTTCTAAGGAAAAAAGTAATAAAAAATCAACAAGAGAAGAGCTCATAAAAGATATTCAAAAGATATATCAAGCGTCACAATGCAGATACGGAGCTCCACGCTGAATTAAAGGTTTTAGGTAAAAATTATAACATCAAAACAGTGCAAAATGTTATGCAGGAAAATGGCATTCAAGCCCAACTTAGACGAAGGTTTAAGACTAAGAAACTTCAAACAGACAATAGAGTTATAACTCCTAACATATTGGATCAGAATTTCACCACTGATCAGCCAAACAAGATATGGGATTACATACATAAACACCAACGAAGGATGGCTATATTTGGCAGCAATAATAGATTTATATTCACGCATGGTAGTTGGTTGGTCAATGAGTAATTCAATAAATAAGCAATTAGTTATAGATGCTTTATTGATGGCTGTTGATAGGCGCAAACCCGTTAAAAATCTACTATTTCATAGCGATCAAGGATCACAGTACACCTCTAAAAATTAGAGATTTTTACTGAATACAAAAAGTATTATTTCTAGCATGAGTCACAAAGTTACGATAATGCTGTTTCGGAGAGCTTTTTTAGTTCACTAAAGAGGGAATTACTCATTGATACCTCACAACACTCCGCACAACAAGCTAGAACCGCAATATTTGAATACATAGAAATTTTTTATAACAAACAACGTAGACATTCTACTATTAACTATTGCATTCCTGAAAAATTTGATTCATCATTTTCATGAAAAAAACGTCTTAACTACCTGTCTACTTTTTCTGGGTAAGGTCAATTTCTTCATGTCCAGCTCCTGATGCTAAGTGTAACGGTGTATGTAGTAAAGCATTCTGCTCATTAACATTAACTCCTTTGTTGAGTAAAAACCTTACAGCATTTGCTTCATTCAACATCGCAGCTAAATGAAGTAAGCTATCTTTTCTTGCACAAGAGAGCGCACTTTTACCATCATCATCAGTGATCAGTGGATTAATATTTTTCCTATTGAGTAAGAGCGCAACCATACTAAGCTCGTTAATTTCTACTGCATAATGTAGCGGTGTCTTTCCATTTAATCCTCTGACATTAACATCTAATCCAGGTTAGACACTTTATTAATTCTAAACTTAAGTTAGCAGACATTATTTAAAACTTAATATTAGATAATTCTTGTAATGAGTTTGTAATCTCTTCGGTTAGCGCCATATGAATCTTTTCAGTGTCACTCAGTGATGCAAGTAGTGCTGACACTCTATTTGGAATATTAAGCAGATTATTACGGACAACTCTTGCTACATTAAATGCTTCAGTTTTTACTTCCTCTACTGCTACAAGTTCACCAATCTCAGCCCTAGCTTTTGCCTCAAGCAGTTTACCACGTTCCATTTCATTTTTTATTCTAGTTTTTAGCAACATCGTGGAAAGGTTACTTGTATTTTCGTTTTCTGGATTTTTCCTCCTCAGTGGCTGACTTGGATCTCTTATTGCCGCTACTGCTTCATTTGCTTGTTCTCTATTGATCAAACCATCCTCCAACTCAACTATTCCTTTCTTTACTAAATAACAGACATATTGCTTTGATACTCCTATCTCTCTTGCCCATTCTGTTTGTGTAATTTTCACTTTTTTCCTACTGTTTTTCTCCTTGAATTTCTGCAAAAGTTTTACCAGTACCGGCTAAAATGGCATCTCTTCCGGTATATATTTGCCAACGTTTTATGGTTACATCTACAAATTTTGAATCTAGCTCTATTGTTCTGCAAATTCTTCCTGTTCTCTCACATGCAATCAGTGTACTTCCAGAACCGCTAAATGGATCAAGTACTATGTCTCCTGGTCTGCTGCTGTTTACTATTGCTCTCTCCATTAGCTCTACTGGCTTCATCGTTGGATGTAGTGTATTATGCGTTGGCTTATCATAAAACCACAGATCACTTTGATTTCTACCACCATGCCACTCACGTTTATTGCCGCTTTTCCATCCATAGAGCATTGCTTCGTATTGTCTTTGATAATCAGACCTGCCTAGCGTAAAATGATTCTTTGCCCAAATGATAAATGTTGACCATTTTCCTCCTGCCTCTTCAAATGCTTTTTGCAACGTTGAAAACTCTGATGATGATATGCAGATGTAAATTGCACCTTTCGTATATGCTAAAATATGGGAACAGATGTCATAGAGAAAAAGTTCGTACTTTTCACCTTGATTATCATTTAATATCTTTTTGTCTTGGCTATTACCATAATCAACGTTATATGGAGGATCACAAACAGTAATGTCTGCCATTTTATCATCTAACAGCGCTTTATATGATTCAACTACAGAGCTATCACCACAATAGATTCGATGATCACCTAAAATCCATAAATCACCTGGTTTTGTTATTTCTACCTTTTTGTCATCAACAACTAAGTCAGAAAGATCTTCTTTTTCACTATCTAAATCATCAAGGAAATGTTGAACTTTTTCTAATTCAAACCCTGTCATTTTTAAGTCAAACTGTAAATCTTCTAACTCTTGAATTTCTACTTTCAAAAGCTCATCATCCCACTTTGCCCAATTAGCTGATTGATTTGCCAGCAATCGAAAAGCTTTGGTTTGTGGTTCATTTAGATTATCACTGAGGACTACTGGAATACTTTCCATACCAAGTTTTCTTGCTGCTTTCAGTCTTAAATGACCATCAACCACAGTTCCATCGCTTTTTGCAACTATTGGTATACGAAAGCCGAATTCCCTGATTGAAGCACACATTCTATTTACTACGTCATCATTTTTACGAGGATTACGCTTATATTCGACGAGGTTTTCAACAGGATAGTAGTGGATTGCTAAATTCATATAATTTAAATTCTTAATAATTAAAAGGTTAATATTCAAAATATGTCTGACGCTAAAGAAGGCCTGAGGTCGAACCCACCAAACCCGCCAGTATGGCCGAAAGGACCCACTTTTATGGTATTTTTGATATGTTAAAATCTTTACTGATATAGAACATTAATGCCAAAGCATCGGCCTCATTATCATCTTTAGGCAAAAAACCTTTTTCACGTATCGCTTCAATAACTTCACTTTTACTTGCATTGCCATTACCAGCTATAAAGCGTTTGATAGTTTTAACATTAACACCTTTGTATGGCACATGATGTTCTTCACACCAAGCAGATAGAACGGCAAGAAAACCACCGTAGCAATGCGCTGCATCAGTTCCTAGATGTCTTCTCACTTCTTCAAAATACACTGCAGTGAACTCATGTTTCAAAGAATTAAGCCAATTACGAAAATTCAAGAAGCACATGCCACCTCCACTGAAACGACTACCATGAAAGCTTTTGCTTCCACTTTGAATTATTCCATCTGTTAGAATTGCCCAGCCCGTTTGCTTGCCAAGGTCCAGTGTTAGGATTGACATTTATATTCAGAGTTTGTTTCGCTAGAGTGCTATATAATATATATTCAGGATTTGAAAAATTTTTGTCCAAAAAATCTTCTTCTTAAGCAAACTTTTTAGAAAAAACTTGGTTAAAAATCAGTAAACAGCCATTGCATAATTATTGGTCAAGACTTTCAGATTTCTATCTTAACTATTTAAATAGTCTATTATGTTATTATGGTGTGGTTAGTTTCTTATGAACATTTATCCAAATCGTAAATTTTGGGAAGATGATTTAGAAGTACCTGTTAACCATTTGCTTGACCGTTTTCACAATACAAAAATACGTCAGTCTTGGATAGATTCACTTTCTGGTAAGCAATTAAATATTATTTTTCAAAACTCCTTTAAAGATAAATTAAATGCTCAACTCTTTGATGATGAAAGTTACGATAATACATCTGTACAATACAAACGTAAAGTGATTGCTAATTATTCCGATTCTCTCGTTACTTACTACTTGATTACCTGTTTTGACCGTGCAAAACTAGAAGTTACTGTCAGTGAAATTGCAAGATC
>NZ_JBNRJY010000034.1:0-434 GCF_059414725.1 Wolbachia endosymbiont of Tuta absoluta | reverse complement strand
GCGGCAAAGAGGTATACAAAAGATATTACAGAGCTTGCTATGCAAGGTAAGCTTGATCGATCTTGTCAATGCTGCATGCGCAGTCAGCACAGGTTCTGCAAATCAAACCGTAACACTCGGTCAAATTCGTACAGCAAGCTTTACCAAAGCAGGTGATAAAACAACTGCTGTACCTTTTGAAATCAAACTTGTGGACTGTAATCCTACAGTTCAAGCAACTGCAGCAGTTGCCTTCCAAGGTAATGCTGTGGGTGGTACAGCTGGTGCTAAGCTCTTGACAGTGTCTGCTGCTGATGCAAACGGCACAGCAGCAAAAAATGTCGGTATCGAAATCGCAGACCACACTGCAAAAATATTGGGCTTGACAGGTGCGGATTACTCAACAGCAAAAACGCTGATCGATCAATATAGGCATCAATACCCAAACCAAAACG
>NZ_JBNRJY010000033.1:0-1624 GCF_059414725.1 Wolbachia endosymbiont of Tuta absoluta | reverse complement strand
CTATGGATAAGAAATGGGGTGATGCTATTTTAAGCCGGTATCACACTGCAAATTGATGTTAATAATTGATACTCAATTCAATTTAATTTATTTAACAAATTACCACTTATGGTATAGTTGGACAATGTTTACATTATGCATCGAGTAATATTAAAGGTTCTACTATACCCGTAATGCAAGGATGAATGCACCAAAGTGGTACCCGCCGTACTCAGTACCATACCGTACACCACCTGGCTCGTCACGGTGTTCGGCGCTAGTAGGCCCAACATCTGTTTCCGTCACATGTTTCTCGTGTTACCTGCCTACCCCCCGATGGTAATGAGCGTTTTTGCCGCCAAATTTTTATTATGGTACGCGAAGAGTGACGTACGTCCAGATGTTAACGTTTGCGTTTTTTTGAAACAATTGTAGGGTAACTGTTTAGCACGTATGGCCAAAACCTAAAAACTAATATTGGGTCTAAAAGCCAGCTATCTTTTTAAAACATACATACACATGGCACGCTTTTTTCCCTTGCGGCGTAGACAGAGTGCTATCGCCACGTCTGACAAACAATTGAGGGCCGTTTCAGAAAAATCGTGTATCACTATAGTTACAGGTTGTCCGTCTGTTGTCGAAAACTGTAATACACGTGCGACCCTCGAATCCCTTAGTCACGTCTTTTGACACCCGCAGGAAGGAATCGAGTGATGCTATTCTAAGCCAGCAACACACGGCAACACATCTACTTGTCACCTTATTTTTGAATCCCACAATCGTCTTACCTTTTCTTTCAATTGATCACAATAACTTAAAGTATCTGGGCTTGAGAGAGAGGAGGAGAAAGACCAGCCCAGATGCCTCTATAATTATTTAATGTTTACATTAGGTATCTCAATAAGATGCATACACATATCACGCCTATTATCCCTTGCGGGGTAGGCAGAGCGTAAACGGCCGCAAAAACGGACATTTACGCCACGTCTGACACATATTTGAGGGTCACTTGGGATAACTGTGTATCGCCATAGTGACAGGTTATCAGCCCATCGCCTAAAATTGCAATACACACCCTCAAGTCCTTTAGTCGCCTCTTAAAGACTCCCACGGGAAAGAAATTGGGTTATGCTATTCTAATCCAGCATCACATGACGATAAAATATCGCAACTGTCATATTTCACTCATTCCATTATCTATAGAGTGAAATTTTACTTGTGACCGAAACTGAAAACAGAGGACGGACTCGTGATAAGGAACAAACAACTTTCCCCAAGAAACATAGAACGAATTATAGTAAAAATACTTTGAGCTTCCATAGTAAGCAAAATTAACTAATCGGCAATTTTGCATAGGAGGTCAATATATTTATTCATATTCGACCTATGTTCCTTGGTGAAAGTTGTTCCTTATCACCAGCCCGTTTTGAGTTTTGGCTATCGGTCACTAGTAAAATTTCACCCTATATGTATGAAAAATATGATTTCCTATGACAATGCTCATCAATCACTGTTAGCGATGATATGACAACCTGCTATTTGTCCAAAAGAACCGCGTCTCACATGGCTAAACCCGGTTCATGAACTGTCATTGTTTGTTAATGATTCGACGATACAGCTGCAAACGGTAGTTTACGGGTTAATG
>NZ_JBNRJY010000032.1:0-505 GCF_059414725.1 Wolbachia endosymbiont of Tuta absoluta | reverse complement strand
CGACCGAGTAAGTGCACAGGTGTAAATGTTGTGACGGACTCAGAGCCTTAAATGGCAACACTATTAAAAGACCAATAGTGAGGTGAGTCCGCAAAATGATCGATCCATCATGAAACTTGTACTGTACAGTTCCAAATATGTAAATAAGAAATTCGCCCTATAGACTCTTGTAAATATTTTATTCCGCATAATATTTCCTCATCACGCGTGTAAAGTACTTATTCTAAAAATAAATATTTTATCAGTTTATCACATTAGGTTTCTAAATTTAGATTCCAGCTGAGTGTGTAGGTAAATTGTAGTTAATTTATTACTAATACATATTTCCTAATGACCCGCTCGATATGGTATTATTAGATTCCGATATCACGATACATACATACAAAAAAAACTCAGCCTATATCCCTTACGGGGTAAGCAGAGCGTTACCATCCGTAAAACGGATATTAACACCACGTCTGACAAAAGTTAGCGGGTCAATCAGATAACTGTATATAACTAAAGT
>NZ_JBNRJY010000031.1:0-971 GCF_059414725.1 Wolbachia endosymbiont of Tuta absoluta | reverse complement strand
TTCTTTGCAAGCTGGGGAGTTTAAAAATTTGGTCTGTAGCTACCACCTAACTTATGCGTATAGTTGATGTGATAAAATAAGATAACCTACGTTACCATTAACCATTTGCGCTCATAATGTTTGAAGTAAATAATTTCCTTTGATAATACCATGTTTTTCTTTTTATGAAAGAATTTTTCAGTATTGAAAAACATAAGAGGATTCGATATAGATACAGTTGTATGAATGCTGTGATTCAGATCGATCCAAGCCAGACAACCTGTCCCAGTTGTATTCAAGCCAAACGTTTATAAAATTGGAGAAACCATAATCACACATGGTGATGATAGGCCATTATATGAATTGAGTGTGTAAGACGTACCTTTGACTTACTAAGGTTCTGCTCAATATACTCCTGCTCTTTCAAGGTCATGAAGCGATGCTGATCAGGCGTAGAAGCAGTGAACCAGTACCATATGACGGCCGTGAACATCATGAGAGCCGCCATCGCGTAGTAGATCGATCTACACGCAGACCTGTCCGGACCAAATCGATGAAGCTCATCAATAATCTTAATGGTAGTCAAATCAAAAGTTTACTCAAATCAATAGGTTCTCAAAGTTTTTTAAATTCACAATTTCAATATCAAAGCAAACAAAAAGGAAAGTTAAGGCTCACTCACAAAATCATATTGACCAGTCTTATCGGTTTGCACGCCCGTGTTGGACATGACGCACTCGTTCAAAGTACGGTTTCAACACAACCTCAACAGAGTTCCTAATCTTCGCGAAGCACATAACTGCCATATGATGATAGCAATTTACGTTTTTCCACTCTTAGGAACTATTGTTGTTACGTACGGCTAACCACCGAGCGCAACAAGAGTTATCTCGCTGACCAGTCTCATCGGTCTACATGTCTGTGTCGGACATGACGCACTTGTTGAAAGTACGGTTTCATCACTATCTCAACAGAACTCCCAATCCATGCAA
>NZ_JBNRJY010000030.1:0-341 GCF_059414725.1 Wolbachia endosymbiont of Tuta absoluta | reverse complement strand
GAGATAGAGAGGAACGGGTCACGCGAAACAAACATAGCAACATTTTCTTTCGCTTAGTACTATTTGTGTGTGCCTCGTTTAGTATACATCTATTATATCGGAACGGTGTACCGAAAACTTTGCAGGCATGATCGATCGTTTTTTGCGACTGTTTGCGCTCCATCATTTCCTGTATAGCTGCCTCAGTGGCAAGCACGCTCTGGCGTACACGAAGTTGTTTGACCTCTTCGGTCAGTAGATCGATCATGCCTGCAAAGTTTTCGGTACACCGTCTTAATATAATAGTTGTATACTAAACGAGGCACACACAAATAGTACTAAGCGAAAGAAAATGTTGCTAT
>NZ_JBNRJY010000029.1:0-306 GCF_059414725.1 Wolbachia endosymbiont of Tuta absoluta | reverse complement strand
CATCTAGTTAGTCGGTTACGTTTCGGTTGGATTTATGGACTGGTTAAACTGCTGTGTCTATTCTATTTAATTTGCTTGGATATATGCCAACACCAACTGTAATGGTGGAATATTGAAATGTATATGAGACCTTTGAGTAAGACCGCACATGACGTTACTATTATCTCCTATTACGATAACTTGGGGATGAGTTGCGCATTTAGTACTAGTAGAGATTTCGCTTATCAAGCAGATGAGTTGCTTTATGCATGAAATTTCATGCTATGCTCTCATTTTTAGTGCTTAGTTTAAAATTATGTTCTCATT
>NZ_JBNRJY010000028.1:0-453 GCF_059414725.1 Wolbachia endosymbiont of Tuta absoluta | reverse complement strand
TGGTTAAGTGCGTATTATGCACGAATATGATTTATTTTTGCTTAATTTTGATGATGATGATTTAAGAGTTTCACTCATGTTAGTGTAATGATCGCCAATCGTATTTTTTTAGTTCTGGACTCTTCCATTTATAGTTCCGGTGCAATGAAATCTGCACCTGACTGTATGATGGGGAGCAGACGCTCACCCGGAGAAGTTTTGTGGTTGTTCAAAAGTTGTGGGGCGCGACTGGGCTTACGAGTTGTACTGGGATGAACGGATTGGACTGAATCTACCCGGCACGTGCCGGTAGTTCCAAAAATGGGGAACAAATGAGGGACCTCTGCGCCCCCGCCGGTGGTGGCGTCGGTTGCTTTAAGGAGCTTGTGGAGTGTGATCGATCACTCGAAGGGATGATTTCATCGTATATCGAAGGAAATCACAAAAAATGGGATGAGTATCTACCAGAGCTTA
>NZ_JBNRJY010000027.1:0-372 GCF_059414725.1 Wolbachia endosymbiont of Tuta absoluta | reverse complement strand
TGCTGCCATGTCCCCTCAGCTTAAGTTTGATTGATTTTGAAGAATAGGTCGTGTCATGCATATTCTATTTGTAGGTTATGGTAAAACATCACAACGTGTTGCTAAACAATTATTTCAGCAAGATCGATCTGTAGCGGGTCTGAGAGGATGATCCGCCACACTGGGACTGAGACACGGCCCAGACTCCTACGGGAGGCAGCAGTGGGGAATATTGGACAATGGGGGGAACCCTGATCGATCATTGCACCAAGCATTGCAGATGGCGTTCTTGAAGTGACTGGTGCCAAGAAAAACGTTCGTGTCTTAGTTTGTGGCGAATTGCCAAAAATTGATGAACGTGCTGCACAATATGACTATAAACGTGTTAATGGC
>NZ_JBNRJY010000026.1:0-9960 GCF_059414725.1 Wolbachia endosymbiont of Tuta absoluta | reverse complement strand
AAATTACATTAACATCTGTTACGGCAGCAATAGCTGTATCTGCATCAACAGCATTAACATCTGGTTATGTTAAATATCTAATGTCAAAATTCGATAACGAAATAAAAGAAATAAAAGAGCGACAAAACGTAATGGAAGGGACGCAAAGCTTAACAGAAGGGGATCAAAAACAAGGATAAATACTCTTATTGGTATGATAAGGAAAGTGGGAAGGTTTGTCAAGGAATTTCATTCAACAAGAAGTCTAAAAGCAAATTGACTTTCATTTCACTGAAGCACTATACTAAAGCTACGATGGGTAATTAGCTCAGTTGGTAGAGCACTTGCTTGACGTGCAAGGGGTCGCTGGTTCGAGCCCAGTGTTACCCACGTTTTTTTGCTCATAAAAAGATTTTATATGACAGCAGTGCACAATGGCAAACACTCAATAGCAGAGTCCAAGCGCTTAATTTATTCCATAATAATAGTCGCAATAACAATGCTTATGGAGATAGCAGGTGGAGTAATTTCACATTCGCTTGCTCTACTATCAGATGCAGGACATATGCTCACTGATCTTTTTGCCTTGGTTTTAAGCTGGATAGCACACAAATTTTCAGCTAAGAAATCTGATTTACAGAGGTCATATGGGTATCACAGATTGCAGATAATTGCAGCATTTGTTAATGGTTTAACTCTATTTTTCATTGCAGCGGTCATTATAATTGAATCAATAAAGAGATTCATTTGTCCGGTCAATGTTGAATGGAAAGTAATGCTAATAATTGCCACACTTGGCCTGATCTCTAACATTATAGTCTTTTTTATATTACATAGTAAATGCGAAAGTAATATAAACATAAAAAGTGCTGTATTGCATGTTATCGGAGATATTTTAGGTTCTGTAGCTGCTATACTTGCATCCATAATTATCATGTTTACCGGATGGCAAATAGTGGACCCTATTTTGTCAGTATTTGTCAGTGTAATAATCTTAAACAGTGGCTATAAAATTCTCAAGAATTCTTGCCATATACTCCTTGAAGGTACACCTGAGAGTGTATCTGCTGAGGAGATAAAAAGTGAGATTGTATCTAAGTTACCTGAAGTGATAGATGTGCATCATATACATGCATGGTCACTATCTGATAATTATTTTATACTTACTATGCATGCCAAGATAAAGCAAAATGGACAACACACTAATATTTTGTATGAGATAAAAAAAATACTATTAAATAGGTTCGAAATTGCGCACTCTACAGTTGAAATTGAATACGATGAGTGCGTAGACAGTAAAATACTTAAGCATTGACATCTATAGGCTATTTGTTATTACTACAATATCATAATATTATAGAGAGTAGGCTATGATAGGTATTTCCCAAATACAATTTCCTGGAAAGGATTCTTACAGATTAAAGACAGCAAGTTACTTCGCAGCTTTTGTTTCTTTAAGCATTTTAGTTAATCCTGCCAATGTCTTTTTATCTTTTGCCACATTGTTTTTTAGATCTGAAATAAAAACTTTTTACGTTTATAAAGACATAAAAGCTGCAAAGCAGGAAAAAATAAGTAAAAAGGAATATGGGGAAATATTTTTTGAGAAAAATAAAATTAAAATAGCATCTTTCCTTTTATTTTTTGCCTCTATAACATATATAACTTTTACAACTACTTTCCTGCTTGTTTCGTTACTTGCAACAATACCACTTGCAATGGTTTTAATTCTATTACAAAGTGAATTAAGGCCAAAGGATTTTAATCCATTTACGTTACTCAAAGCTGCTATTAGTTTCTTTTTAGAAGGCATAAAAGAAAACTCACGTGGGCTAGTCAATAGCTTTGATATTAAGCTTGAACATTTACTACCCCATCAATTAAATAATGATATCATTAAAAATATTGACAAATTAAAAGATAAATATACTGAACAAGTATCTGAAGACACTATTAATAATGAGGGATTTAAAGAATTTATTGAATATATAAATCACTTACATATGCTTGATGGCCAACCATTTAGTAATGAGAATAAGGGAAAATTAGTAATGTTTTTGCAAGATTTTTGCAAAGGTAATGAGAAACATAGCTCTGGCTTCACTGGTGGACAAATTCTTCTGTTAGTTCTTAGAGCCTGCAATGATGGAGATAGAGAAGCTGTAAAAAATAAAAAAGACGCGTTGATTGCAAATTTACTAGATAGCCAAACTTTCTCTAGAAAAGAACGAATTCCTAACACATGTTTTACTGGTGTTATCTACAGAATGTTAAGTACATTAGAGGGTATTCATTCCGATCCAGAGATTAAATTTACACCACCTAGACAAATGCTCCTTACAGAAGCAGAAAATGAAGCACGTAAGTTTATGTTAGACAGGCTAAAAAATAAGAAGAACAGTAAAGAAATTCTTAGGGCTTGGTATAACGCCCAAAATAATTATGAAGATGATAAAAGTCAAAAAATAGTTGATGATTTTATTGCAGAAGTAAGCGTTCCTTTAATGAGAAGGTTGCTAAGTTTTACTTCTCAGTATAGTGAACAAATTGTGCTGACATTAATGAAAAATATCAGCTCTGTAAAGTTAAATAAATTAGAGCACTTTGTGTTGGGTCAGCACATGAGAGATAGACTGCAGGAGCATGCTTTAGATGACCAACTCGAAAATATCAAAGAAAAAGTCTTTTTGAAGCTTTTAAACCAAAATTTACTTAGGATAGATTTTTCTCTTAAGGATTCATTTTTGAATGAAGCTAAGGGAATAGCTGACGAAATAATAAAAGAAGAAGTAGAGAAATTTAGGTCAGAAACTGCTGAAAAGGCTAGGAAAGTTAACCCTATAGAAGCTCAAATAGATGCTACATTGCAAAATCTGTCAGCCTTGCCACGAGAAAGGAAGTGTTGCATTGCATATAACAGACTAAATGGACAATATAAAGGTGATAAAAGAGAAATAATGGAGAACATCTTACTAAAAAAATTAGAGATAACGAAAGAAGAAATGAATAAGATGCTAGAAGAGTATGATATACGTAAGCTAAAATTAGCACTTGATGATGCATGTAAAAAAAGTGGAAAAAACATGGAAGAAATAATAAAAGAAGTAGAAGAAGTAGTCTCAAGTCGTCTCTCACATGGAGTATCCGCTAGTAATGTAGTAGAAGGAATGAGACATAGCTCATAAAAACTTACGTTCTCTGCCTTGCAGAAGATTTGCAATATTTTTGTAATGCTTCAAGAAAATTAATATCGCTACAGTGAGTAGTATAAGGAATAACTCCTTTTGAAAAAAGAAAGATGCTATAACAGCTGCTGCAGTAGCAGCCAAGGAAGCAAGAGAGGAGTACCGAAAGATAAAAAATACTATTAGCCAGACAAATACAAATGCTAATGCTATAGAAATGTTAAGTGCTATCAAAACTCCCAAAGTTGTTGCAACTCCCTTTCCTCCATTGAACCTTAGCCAAATAGGAAACATATGCCCTAGAACTGCTAAAATTGCAGATACATATATATAAAAATCGTTATTATCACAAAATTGTTGTGCTGTATAAACCGCGACAAATCCTTTCAAAGAGTCTAAAAATAATGCGAGGACAGCAAGTCTCTTATTTCCTGTTCTTGCAACATTTGTAGCACCAATGTTTCCTGAACCTACTTCTCTTAAATTTATACCATTTATTTTTGCAATAATTAAGCTAAACGGTATTGAACCGATTACGTAAGATAATATAAGAATTATATATTTCTCCATTATACTAAAAATCTAGTTGATCTTGTTATTCCTCAGTCTTTTTAGATAGCATTGAACTTCATCATTAATCTGATTGCTAAACAGTATAAGTGCTGTCATATTGATGAGTGCTAAACAAGAGAATAAAGCCCCACCAATATTAGCAATAGCCATTATATCTTTAGACAAACCTGACAAAAATGCAACTACCACCACCGCTATACGATATATTACTACACTTTTTACACCAAACAAATACAGCCATCCCATTTCACAACAATATACAAATGAAATTACTGAGGAAAACGCAAACAAAGGCGCAGCGATGGTTAAAAGTATAGGAAACCAAGAAGAAACTGTTTCAAATGCTTTTTGGGTGATCAATATTCCCTCGCCAATGCCAGTCTGGTATGTGCCTGTTATTACTATTGTTATTCCTGTCAAACAACAAATTAACATTGTATCGAAGCATGGTTCTATCATAGCAACTAGACCAGTCCTAACCGGCTCCTCATCTTTAGCTACAGCGTGAGTAATTGCAGCAGAACCAACACCTGCTTCACTGGCAAAAATTGCCCTTTGAATCCCAGCGACAAATGCTCCTACTACTCCACCACCAACAGCATTGAAGTCTATCATACTGGAAAACAATATTTTTAATGTATTGCTAAAATTGTGAATATTGAATGCAATAATCGTGAAACAACTCAAAATATATATGAGTGACATAATAGGCACTAGTGCAGAAGATACTCTAGCTATTCTCCTGATTCCACCGATAATCACTAGAGCAAGTAATGTAGAAATTATGAAGGAAAGAACCCAAGGATGACTATCTATCCAGCTTGAATAGCCAGATAATATTGAAACCATTTGATTAGTCTGAAATGCTACACTTCCACCAAGACCTGACAATACAAAAAACACTGCATATATTGCAGCTATCACAATACCAAGCTTCTTAAATCCAAATTCCTCTAGTCCATTTCTTATATATTGAAAGGGACCACTGAATAACTGCTCTTGACCTTCTGTTCTGTGCCTGAATGCTAAAGTCACTTCAGCGAATTTTGCAGACATACCAAAAAAGCCTGTGATCATCATCCAAGGTACCGCTCCTGGCCCTCCCATTGAAATTGCAATTGCAACACCAGCAACAGTTCCAAGACCTACTGTGCTTGATAGCGCGGTTACAAATGCCTGAAAATGCGTAATGTGACCATCATGATGATCTGTGTCATATTTTCCACATAAAATAGCGAACGCATGCTTAAACATCCTTATGTTGAGAAATCTAAAACGTAGTGTTAGAAATATATAACCAAAGGCCAATAAAAGAATTATAAATGGTACGTGAAAGATCTTGAAAAACAACACTTCATTCATGAAGTTGCTTACTCCATTTAATGCAGTGTCATAACTTTTATGAAAAACTGAAGCAGCGTATACATCGTTAAACGATAGGCAAAATAACATCATGCAAAGCAATCTATAAATCATGTTTAATACCTTTTGTAATAAGAATCTATTGTATTTAAGACTTCCCTTCTCAGTAGATATATTGCAACAGCATTTGGAATCATAAGGCACATAAACAGGCTATCGCCTAAATAAGATATAAATTCTATATTTTTTGACATACAACTGATATACACTGAACCCACTATAAGAATTTGGAACAATATCAGTACTTTTTTGTTACCAAATAAGTACAACAGGGCAACTTCACAGTAGTAATAGTAAGCTATTATTGTGGAAAATGCAAAGGAAAACATTATCAGCGGAAGAGCTAGCTTGCTCAATAAAGGCAAGGCTGTTGAAAATGCTGAGCTAACTAACGTAATATCACCTACGGTATTAGTGATATGCATATCGGTGATAATTATCACAATACCAGTCAAAAATGAGACTAATATTGTGTCTACAAATGGTGCAATCATTGCAACACTTCCAACTTTAACTGGGTCTTTCTCTTTTACAATCGAATGTGCTATAGCTGCTGTTCCAGTACCTGCTTCATTAGCAAACACTGACCTTCTTACCCCTGCTATTAATCCACTCAATACTCCACCTCCTATAGCTGATTTGTTAAAGATATCTTGAAATATTATAGATAGAGCATTCAGTAGATTATTTCCGTTTACACAGATTAAATATATACACATGCCTATATATAACATTATCATGATCGGCCCTAAACCTGTTGCAACTAAAGCAATTCGCTTTATTCCTCCCAGTATTACAATTAATACAAATAGCGAGATAATAACAGATGTGTTGTATTCAAATAAGTTACTTGACAACGCTGCAATTTGATTTGCCTGAAATGGTATGCCGCCTAGAATCATTGCAACAAGCAGCATAACTGCGTAGATAAATGCAAGGAATTTGCCAGTCTTCATAAATCCAATCTTTGCAAGTCCATGTTCCATATAATAAAAAGCCCCACCAGTTGTGTTTTCAGAGCGATGAGTAAATGCAAGCACTACTTCAGCAAATTTTATTGACATGCCAAGTACTCCGGTAATTATCATCCAAAAAACTGCACTTGGCCCCCCTATTGTAATAGCTATTGCAACTCCTGATATTGTTCCAAGACCAACTGTTCCTGAAATTACCGTTGCAAATGCCTGAATGTGGGTGATTATGCCGTTATTATTATGGCTCTCTAGGTTGAATAGTGTTTGTATCCCATATTTGAACAACCTAAAGTTAATGAATTTGAATCGAATCGTACAAAAAACCCCAGTTGCAATTACCCAAATAATTATAAATGGTATGTTGAATATCTGTATATATAAAAAAGAGTTTAATAGATCAGTTGCTTTTACAATCATGCTGCTCACTACTTTTATATAGCTAATGAGTTTTATATGTGTAGTATATATAAAGTCCAGTGCTTATTGGAATAGTAAGTATATACAATGCGCCTAAAATTGGTAGTGTTATCCAGGGCTTGCTTATAAACAGTATGATCAATATTCCAAAAAACGACACAAATATATAGGATAGGCTTCTAGGAACATAAATGTACTTTGCAGAGAAAGTTGGAATATGACTTATCGAAAAAAATGAAATGGCCAAAAAGTAACAAGCTGTATTCTTTACGTTAAAAAATTGCTCTATAAGAAGTAAGTATTCACTCTCATGAGATTGAAAGGTAATAATTATTGGTAACAGAGCAAGTAAAGCGCATACAGGAGCTGGAACGCCGGAAAAGAAAAATTTTTTCCAGTATAATTGTTCTGAATGTAACGAAACATTGAATCTGGCAAGTCTTATTGATATGCAGATTACATATATCATTACTAAAATCCATCCTACAACTTTAATTTCATTTAACTTCCAAAAATATAAAAGAAAAGCAGGTGCTGAACCAAAATTTAGAAAATCTGCAAAAGAATCGAGTTGTGCTCCAAAATCGCTAGTTGATTTTAAAATTCTGGCTATTCTGCCATCCATTCCATCTATTATTGCTGCAATGATAATAAAAATTGCTGAAAATTCCCATTGTTCATTAAATGTGAATTTAAGTGAAGTAAGGCCAGCACATAAACCCAGTAAAGTTATAAAATTCGGAAATAACTTGGTAATAGGTAAGGATTTACCGTTACTTTCATCGTTATTCATACAATGTCAAAGGTAAGCTTCTCTTGTTTATTTAAATCTGCTATAACTGTCTCACCACCAATAACAGTTTGGCCTTCTGAGACTCTTACCTCTATTACAGCAGGGATATAAATATTTACTCTGCTACCAAATCTTATAATTCCAAATCTTTCACCTGCTTTTACGCTCTGAGATGTCCTCAAATTACAAACAATGCGGCGTGCAATAAATCCAGCTATTTGTTCCACAATGATTTCTTTTCCCTTTTCATATTCAATCACAATAATCTGCTTTTCATTTTCATTACTGGACCTATTACTCATTGCAGAAACAAACTTGCCTTTCTTGTAGCTCATTTCCTTTATCGTACCAGATATTGGTATACGATTCACATGGACATTCAAAACGCTTAGAAATATGCTAACAAGCGTAAACTTCTTTTCTTCTTCATTCTCTTCTGATAAAGAGTAACTAACTTCTTCTATCTTTGAAATTACACCATCAGCAGGACTTAATATAAAGTCCTTATTGTTTGGTACAGCTCTTGCTGGATCACGAAAAAAATAGGTACATAATAACGTTGGAAATAAGCAAGTAATTCCAGCTCCCCAAGATATAGAGAATGCTATACATGTTACGATAAAGGAAACAACTATAAATAAATAACCTTCTCTGTTTATGTTAGGTAAACCAAAGCACATAATTTATTCTCGATAATTCATTATTAACAATTTATCATTTATAATTTCTCATGAAAAGCTTTTTTTCACTTCTTCACTTTTGGAATGGTTATATAAACATTTGCTTATATAACCATTGATAGAGATTAATTTTTAATGAAAATTTAATTTCTTAGCTATTGTTAATATTATTTTAATAAAAACTTAATAATAATTCTTAATAATATATGAATTGTTGTGTTCTTAATTTCGTATGACAGGGGAAATAGAAAAAGATGAATCTCCTTCCTTATACTCTGCAATTCGGATGGGTGATATTGAAGCTACAGAGCTGCTAATAAAGTTTGGTGCAAATGTCAATGATAATTATGAACGTAATCGTACACCACTACATATTGCTATCGGGTATAAGCAGTTTGAAATAGCGAAATTGCTGATAAATAACGGAGCAAACGTTAACGCAAAAACTGGAAATCATGGCAAAGATGACTTAACACCAATGCACCTTGCAATTTTTGCAAACACGCCAGAGTTTATAGAATTGCTAGCTAGCAATGGTGCGTCAATTGATGAAAGAGAAAGCACTGAAGGACATACACCTTTTCACCTTGCTACTTTATATGGAAATAAAAGTGTAATACAAGCCTTAGTTGACAAGGGACAGAATATTGAAGATATTGATAATAATGGGCGTACAGCTTTATTTTTAGCTATTAGGCAATGCACTGAAGCAAAGGATGATAGCAGAGTAGAAGTTATCGAGTATTTGATAAATAAACTCAAAGCAGACATAACGAAAAAAGATAATAATAACAACACAATACTTTTTCCTGCTGCTAATAATTGTCCTGGAAAAGTAGTGGAACTCATCATTAAACAATATATAGAAAGCTTTGGTAGAGATCGATCTACGTTAGTTACAGTTTTGAATATTATACTATTAGATTAGGTATATGATGTAGTTTACCAGAAAACTCCAAAAAGTTGACATTTCAAAATGACGGATGTGCTATAAAGATTTCAGTTTGGTGAAAATTTTCAATATTATTTTGATTAATTGCACCCATTTCCAAGCGTTTGCCATACAATGTTTGTTTGCAGTAATTTATCCTTAACATTGACCCTATCGATCGATCAGATAATAAAAGAAAAATTTCTACTGAGATATCCATATTTTTAAAGAATTCTTTAAAAAGGTTTTACCTTTATTCCACTATTCAAATACAACTTATTGGAACGGCGGTACCACAGCTTAACTGGGGGCACTGTCGTGCCCCGCCAAGACGACCCAGCGAAGTTGAAGACACTACCTACCTTTTCTCAAAATGCATCGTCGTTTTTAAACGCTCATAACTTTGATTTATGAAATACCAGATTAATAAAGTTCTCGGGATAAGTTGTCAATAGTAACCCCATTGAACATACAACGTTTTAATTGCATAGCTTTGAAAATATAGATTTCATTGATATCTAAAATACGCCGATTTCGTCACTACTCACTCACTGATGATCGATCCCTATTTTGTGCTAGTTTTGTCCAAGTTCTGCCGCCAGCCTTCACTATTTGGTCAACCTGACTAGTTGCTGGAAGACCTACGCTTCTACTTTCTACTTTTGGCCACCACCCTATTCAAGCCTTTGCTCCACCTGCCATCATCTCACCTAACCTTATGCCCTGCCCACCGCCACTGGCCTCCACGACACCCTTACTGACACTCGCAGTCATCGTCTGACCGACGTCGTATTTCAACGTTTGGAATTTGGCCGAGAAGGGTGTTGCTTAGCATGGCGCGTCTCTCTGTGCCATTTATATTTTGTGGACAGTCTCTCAGTCTTAGCAAGTGTACATGTTTTAGCACCAAAAGTCATGTCATGCAGGACACATTTGTTTTCAGGCACTGTGTCATTTTTCGGTCAATATGAATGTTATCTATTGACTTTTTGCTAACTTTTGTTCT
>NZ_JBNRJY010000025.1:0-700 GCF_059414725.1 Wolbachia endosymbiont of Tuta absoluta | reverse complement strand
TATCTCGCTCACTCGTATTGGTGCGAGAAGAGTATGACGGCAGTGTGTGAATATTCGCGGCAGCGGCAGGAGCAGGAGCAGGTGCATGGTGTGAATGTGCTATAGGAATGTGTCTGATTACGTCCTTGCTAGTCGTAGTATCGTGACTACCTTAGATAATATGTTTTAAATTTTAATTCTTTATTCAATGTAGGATAGTATTGTCATTGTAAAAATAATAAATTTGTATGTACACAATTTTATTTTTTTATAAAACATTTTTTAATGTCCTAATAGAAAACAGGCTCGGGCGGGATAAAATAAATAAAAATAAAGGCACTGACTTTGGCCAGGTTAAAAACATAGCATGTAACTTTACGCTACCACCATCTAAATACTACATTTGTTTCAAATTTAAGTCAAGATTCTCAAAGCGTGTTTTTCACATGTGTATAATTTCATGAATTTAACCAGTTTCCAGAGTAGAATAGCACCACCCCATCTCTTCCCGTGGGGGTCGTAAAAGCGACCGAGGGATAAATCCGACCCAAGCACAACGGTCCTGGAGAGGCCAACTCCACAATTAAACCCGGAACGGGGTCTCCGTCAGGCGCGTGTGACAGAGATCGATCCTCCTATAAAAAACGATTTAGAAAAATATAACACACCTCATGACAGAAATTAAGTATGCACTGAAGTAGACTGTGCTATATTTTTTTAT
>NZ_JBNRJY010000024.1:0-6513 GCF_059414725.1 Wolbachia endosymbiont of Tuta absoluta | reverse complement strand
TACTTGGTATCAAGTGATATAAGTTCTTTAGTTCTGCCTTTAAATTTTCCTTTGCTTCATTGCCATCAAAATCTTTAGCACCTTCTAATAATTGATGCACAAAACCTTGGGATTGAAAAATCTTAGCTTGTTCTGTCTTTAATTCAGCATAACTAATTCCCACTATAACCGCCTCTTCTGCTTTAGTTCTAATGCTGAGGTTATACAAATAACCTTTGTTCTTGATCTGTGTTATAGCTTCATCAGCAGTATGACCTTCTCCTTTAAACTCAACAACTACTGGAACAGGTTTAGGATTTATCCTACCATTTGCATCTTTTGTACGTGACATAAGTATTAAATCTGCACGTCCGTTACCTGCAGCACGTTCAACATAACAATTAAGACCATAACGATATTTAAAATTTAATGCTAAAGCTCCATAAACAAACCCATGATATGCTGCTTCTGAGTTGCCCAGTGAAAACTTTCCCTGATTACTTTTGTATATTTCGGCCAGTTCAAGAAAAATTTCTCTAATACCAACTATTACTTGATCTATACTCTTATCAGAAAGCTGTTTAAATGCACCTTCAAGACTTGTAGACCGACCTATATTGATCTCCTCAAATTCACTAGTTTGAGATGGAGAAGACACCAAATCCTTAAATTTTTCTTTTACTCTATCTCTTTGTTCTCTATATAGTTCGAATGACAGGTTGCCTAAATCTTCTTCAGTACGCATATGAAACGAATACTCATTTATATCTGTGTTATCTATGTCAGAGATCTCTAGTGTTTTTGCTATCTCTTTAAGTTCATCATCATTATAACAATATTTCCGTTTTAAATCCCCATAACCTGTAATTTGATCATTTGTAAAAGCTCTAAGAACCACTTGTTTTCTTCCACTTTTTTCAAGAAAAAAGCATAGTTTTACAATGCTAATCTCATTTTTCAATCCCTCTACTTTCAAATTAGTACGCTTAATATACACCTTATTGATGCCAAGCTTTTCTACTAGACCACTATTAGGAAGGGTTAAAATCGATCCTAATATGCTATGAATAAAAAACTCAGGACTAGATGTTGAACCAATATTTGGAGTTTCACGAAGAAATAAACTAAACTTTTCAGCAAATCCCTTAGGTGCATCGAAATTTACTGAGAGAACAGGGTTACCCTTACTGTTACCTGGATTAATTGGTTCAGTGAGTAATAATTCTATTAACTCAAGCTTGTGTTCAATATGTTTCGCTTCAGCTGTTGCTCTTGGCATTTTCTTATCTATTTCTTCATACTGTGTGTCACTTCCTCAAGTTCTATACTACGAAGTTTCTTTGCTGGACTACTTTCTTCTCCTTCTATTCCTCTCTTTTTGTCATTTTCTTGAATAAGATTATCCAGTAATTGAAAAAACTTATCCCATTTATCTTTCCTCTTTGTAAATTCCTCTCTTGAACAACACCATGTTATACGTTCTTTAAATTCCTCCCTAAATTTTACCATTTCATTTTTTGATGATATACATTCTCGAATGAAGAACTCAATAAATCCCCCCCTATCACCATAAATCAAATCTTGGCAAATATCTTGCCCCCTACTACAAAAAATAAGCCTTTCTTTCTCTTTGGGAGTTGCATCTTGAAAGATCAGTTTGATATTTTCCACATCTTCAACCTTAAATAAGTCTAGTAATAATAACCCACCTGATCCGCATTTATCTATTACATGTTTTGTGTGAGTACTAGGACCTTGCTGCCAAAATATTCCAAAGAGCTTTTGATAATTGTAATCTTTATTACCATCTATCATCTTATTAACGATTACTCTCAATAAACAATCATAACCTTCTTCAGAAAGGAAAGCCCACATATGCTGCGCTGTTTCCATAAAAAAACTCTGCCATGGCCAATCCAAAAAGCACTTTAGCACTTCATAAGAGCAGCTCTTGAACACTTCCATTTGTTGTTCTCTATCCATTTCTGAAAGTAAAAAGCACAAAACATCAATATAATTCTCCCTGGAAAAATCTGTAAACTCACTAACACAGTCACAACGTCTTTTTGCCACATATTCTGCAGTTCTTACTAAGACCTTATCTTTTTCTTCAGGAGTTAACTTTTGTAGGAAATATCTGGTTGCTGCTTCATTGCCACTAACTGCTGAACGTCGAAATGCATACTCATAATGAGTAACACTATCATCTTGACAATATCTTCTTATTATATCGCCTAACTGAGCTGTTTCTTCTTCTATATGATGGGACCAGAACGATACTAGAGGTGATTCATTTATTCTTATTTTCCTAAGATCTTTTCCATAGAGTTTCCTACCACTGATTTGTTTCCATAGGGTGAGAATGTTATCTTCTAAACAATAAGTGCATGCTAATCTATAGCGCTTAGCAATATCTAAATTTTCATCTTGCACTAATATCTTTGCTGTTTTCTCTTTATCAATAGTGCCTTGTGGTGTCCAACAAAGCTTGCTTAAGCTTGCTCTAGCATCTTTGCCACCTAAAAGATTTTTATGATATTGTTTCCATATGAGTATCTGCCAACCTATTGCTTCAACAAAACTTGATAGTTCCTTTTTTAACAATTCTGGCAGCGGAAGTTTTAGTACCTTTTTTATCACTTCATCCTCTACCTTTTGCCATTCTCTTTTTCTTTCACTGACATTTAGGATTGGTGATGAGAAGTAAAACTTTGACGCTAAATCCCAGGCATCATCTTGATTCCATAACGTAATAGCTATTTCCACAAGAGCTTTATGCTTAAGTGATGGCATTAGAGTGTAATTCATTACCTAACCCGATTAAAATACTCAATATACTATGATTTTCTATCGGTTCAAGATAAAACACAGCTAAAAAATTGTGTAAAGTTTAACGGCACAAAAAAAATTCTATTAACCCCAACTATGGGTTAGAAAGAAGTGAAAAAAGGCTGGAAAGTGGGTAAACTCCAAGTAATTCTTTCAATTTAGGAGATTACCTATGAAGAAAGATATTACAGAGCCCAACTTTCGAATGTGTGCCAAACCTTGATTCATCAAAGAAAAATAGCTCTTTTTCTGGATACTTGCCAATAACTTCATTGAGATTTTTTTTTGAATTCCTCTTGTTTACTTTTATCTTGTACGTTGTGTACTGGTCTTGGTGTAATATATGAAAATTTCATCTTTTGTATATGGCGGTGTACTGTAGATTTGCTGATATTTAATCCGAACTTTTCCTGGATTCTTATTCTCATTTCTTTAATGGTAATATTAGGATTTTCTTCTATCCATGCTTCAACTTGCTGTAGTTGAGCCTGATTTAATTTAGTTCTTTTACGGCGTTGTGGAGGAGCAAACAGTTTTTCTTCTCTGCCAAATTTTAAGAATTTTATCCACGAAGTTAGTGCGCTTCTTGAAATGCAATATATTTTTGCTACAGCCGTTATACTATGCTTTTTTGCCGCAATTACAGCATTTAGTTTTTTTGAAACATATGCATTGTTCCTTACTTTCTTCAGCATTTCTTTTCCTCACTTTTTCATCCAATAATTTTGATCTTAATGCCATTTAAACCTCGCTACTTCACTTACTTTAGTATGGCTTTTTTTCCATTATTGTCTATCCGTTCTTTGTATAGTGGGAATGGGAATTGGTATTACTTAATAAATTTACTGATATCGGTATGCCTCTTTTCGAATTTGCCTTGTAAATTCCTTCCATCTCTACATCTTATTGACAGCTATGCAACAAAGCCATTCAGGATCTGCATTATTGTTTAACAGAATTTCGACAATTTCTCTGTAACCTTTTTGAGCTGCAAGGTGTAATGGTACACAATCCTGATTTTCAAGTTAGCATTTTCTCCATTATCTAGCAGCATTTTAGCTATCTGATTCACAATACAAGAGTTCTATTTAGAGCTATTTTCAAAAATCTTTGTGCTTTGTATATGTAGCTTATATTTGTTTGGAATGCTTGACTCCTGATTTATAAAATGCTATCATTAATGATACTACAATGTGTAAAGTGAGGAGGTTATGAATCTTAGACTAATTCAGGAAGAAACAAAAGAAATTCCATTTTGCACAACTCCTTATTCATTGCATTATGAAATTCGAAGGCCACTAATGGAAATGTTTGGGCTAGGGTCTAAAAAAGGCTGTTGTTCTAATCCGTACACTGGGAAGTGCATGATAACTGATAATAAATTAGCCCCTATTGTGCAGCTTACACAAGGAGTGGATGCGGATATAGTAATAGATAACACAACTAAAACAGTATATGCAAAAGAGATTAAAAATAAACAACAAAAAATAGATTTAATATATGATAAGGATCGTATTGGCGCAAAAGAAGTGCATGATATTCAGCTTCTTAAGGCTGGTAAAAGAGTAACAATACCATCTAAATATAAAAGTTTTGAAGATTATAGGAGAGAGCTACAGAAAAAATCTTCTTATATAGTTATAAGGGCTGAAGTAACACAACATTTAGATCATTCAGGAAAGCTGCTGAATGATCCTATAGAAAGCGTTGTTCATTATACTACTTTTCCTAAGTTAAAAGGAAATACCTTAGACTACAAGTATTTTGCTAGAAGTCGAAAGTTAATAGGTAGCAGAAAATCTGAGCTACAAGATAAGTTTAAAAACGTAGTAAAACTGAATGCCTTAATGGCTGCCAAACATAAAGAAGGATTAAGCATTGTGGTACCTAATGCTTTTTTGAGTGGTTTGAGTAATGATGAGCAAAAAGAAGCAAAAATAGCTTTTGTCAATGCAGCAATAGAAGCTGCTAAGGAAATAGAGCAAGATAGTGGAAAATACTCAGGATTTTGTGGGATATTTGTCAATACTGGAAATACTCAAGATTTAAATAAGCTGATAAGCGACAGTGGCATCAAAAGCATTGCTATTAATTATGGTGATCTTAGCGCGCCAAGTAGGGTATCAAAAGAAGGAAAGTTTGCAGAATCTATAATGGGTGAGGGAGTTGGATACGTTGGTAATGGTGCATTATCCGCACGAGGTAATATTGCAGTGGAGGAAAATCTTACTAGAAGAACGTTAGGAGAAACTGTGTTAATGTTTAGTGGAGCATTTAATGAAAAGGTGCTAGATAAAAATTGTTACAGGGGAGAAAATGTGAAATCTGACAGAGTACAAAATAAGACACAAAACATTCAACGTCACAGGTCAACTGTGTATTTCACTTTATCAGCATCTCTTTCAGCTTTGATTATAGCATTAGCATTTGTGACACAAACATATATATTTTTAGCAGCACTTATTGTACCTGCAGTAATTGGACTATGTGGGTGGTCATTATATGAGAAAGAAAAAGGAGATAAACCTAGCTCTAATATTCAAAATAATGTAAAAGCAGAGAGAGCCCTTGATAGTTATAGGGATACACAAACGAACTAGAGCACTTTGCTTATGTACTTATTTAATTTCAGTGTTTGCTATTTGTTTTTTATCCCATTGCTAATACCAATACTCATTGTTGGTAGGTCAAATAGGAGAGATTGCAGATGTAATAGTTTAGACTTAATCTGACAGGGTAATAAAGTAAGATAAAAATATAAACAAATTTTAAAGGAGTGTCAGATATGAGTACAACACAAGAAAAAATACTAAAATCAAAGTTGGGGTTGTTAGAGCCCGTCTTGAAACTGAGTAGAAAGAAGTTAAGAAGTATGGTATAAGATATATTTTAAGATGTACCAAGCGACATAAGTGACAAAGAATGGAAGATAATAGAGCCATATTTTGAACCTTAAAAGACCGGCAGAGCAAGAAAACATAGTATTAGAACAATTGTTAACGCAATCCGCTATATGATGAGAACAGGATGTCAATGAAGACAACTGCCTAAAGATTTTCCACCATGGAAAACCGTGTATAGTTGTGATTCGCGCTTAAAAAAAAGTGGAATATGGCAAGAAATTCATGATTTTCTAGTTAAAAAAGTAAGAGAGATAATCGGTAAGAATGAAACTCCATCAGTGGGAATAATAGACAGCCAGTCAGTAAAAACGACTCAAAAAGGGGATCGAGAGGGATACGATGCTGGAAAGAAAATAAAGGGCAGAAAACGCCATATCATTGTAGATACTGTGGGTCTTGTAATTGCTGCTGAAGTACACAGTGCAAGTATTCAAGATCGCGATAGTGCTCTAGATCTTTTTGCTCAGGCTAAATGCAAAGCCCCAACCTTACGAAAGTTTTTTGCCGATCAAGGGTACACAGGTAAATTACAAAATCGATGTTTATTGGAAACTGGATGTTTGCTAACAATTGCCAAGAAATTGGTTGATACAGGATTTCAGATTATTCCTAAACGTTGGATCGTAGAACGGACATTTGCCTGGCTTTCCAATTTTAGACGTATCTTACTATTACCCACAAATATAAATGGACATAAAAATAAAGTATTACAACATTAAAGTTTGCAAACATTGAGGGTAAAAAATGGCAAACAGGAATAATGAATGGGCTGAAAATGAATTTGGAGATGCTGTACTTGGAG
>NZ_JBNRJY010000023.1:0-6734 GCF_059414725.1 Wolbachia endosymbiont of Tuta absoluta | reverse complement strand
TGCTGCTGAACATTCCTCTACAAAGGCAGTAAAAGTTCTAATAGAAGCTGGAGCAGATATTAATGCAAAAGATAAGAATGAACGAACTCCTTTGCATGCTGCTGCTGAACATTCCTCTACAAAGGCAGTAAAAGTTCTAATAGAAGCTGGAGCAGATATTAATGCAAAAGATAAGAATGAACGAACTCCTTTGCATATAGCTGCTGTAAAGGGTTATACAGAGATAGTAAAAGTTCTAATAGACTTAGGAGCAGATATTAATGCAAAAGATAAGAATAAAAAAACTCCTTTGCATCGGGCTACTGAAATAGGCTTTACAGATATTTGTGAGGTTATACTAAATCACATAGCAAGACTAGAAGTTGCTGGCTTATATGTAAGTGAGGAAAATTTACAAAAGAAAAATGAATTTATAACCACTTCAACCGAGAGGTATAACAATTATTTACAGCATCTTAAAAATTGTGAAGAAGAAGTTAAAAAGATTAAAGAAAGAAATAAGTCACTATATGACTTTTTGAGGGAAAATGACGTTAATAAAATGGCTGGCATATGGGAGCAAAATGAAAACGTACGTAATGAATTTGATAATGAAGAGAATTTAAAAAAGCTATATCCAGAATATGCACATATTTTAATTAATAAGGCTGATGAAGTAAAAAAAGAAATTTTCCTGCACAATAATAAACCATTGGTGGATTTTCTATCAACACATTATAGATATGATTTTCAAAAGGCGAAATTCTTTGGCATGGAGAGATTTTTTGAGGTGCACAAAAATGACTTTAAAGAAGAAAGAGTAGGAGTCCGAAATAATACACTATTTTACTTTGTAGACTTTAATGTTGAAAAGAGGTACGCTCCTAAACTAAAATTACAGGCGTTTGTAGAGACAATTGGAAACGAGGGTGTAAACAGCAATCTTCATCACCCAAACACTGAACAAACTCAAGGAGCTAGTCAGTCTCTTAATTAAAGAGGGATACATGGAAACCTGCTGCAAAAACAAAAAGAGGTGTTTCTCACTTGTATAAAGTATTTTTAAACGTGATTTTTTAATATCATAATTACTATGAAAACTGGGGCTTTCCTTTTGCAGCAGTTCTTGAGTTCCAGCAACAGACCAATCCATCCCAAAACGAACTCTTCTCTCACTAGCCGGTTTTAGTTGTTGGGAATGGTTGTTTTATTTAAATTTTTAGTAATATATACTATTAAGTCAGTATTAATTCGTTAAGAACTTTCATTAAAGATTATCAAAAAAACTTCTAAATAGGGATTGACAAGTTTTAGAGATGGAGTATTTTATGAAAAGTATATTGAGCTATTAATTTTTTATGTACAATAAATATGATAGTGAAAATATTTTTCTTTATATTATGAGGTAGCTGTTTTATTCAGAAAAAGATTTTTTTCTTACTTTGAAATTGAGTTGTTTTTATGGAGGGTTAAATGATTAATGAATTATTTGCTACTGTACGTAGTGGAGATGCCAATCAAGTTGCGGATCTTATCAATAAAGGGGCTGATGTTAATGCCAGGGGCAATAATGGCAATACCCCTCTGCACTTAGCTGCTCTTGCAGATGAATTACAGGTAGCAGAAAAGCTTATAGAGGGAGGGGCTGATGTTAATGCTAAGAACAATCACGATGCTACTCCTCTGCACTGGGCTGCTCTTAACCAGCGCTGCAGTATAGTAGAAAAGCTTATAGAGAAAGGGGCTAATGTTAATGAGCAGAATAAATACAATAATACCCCTCTGCACTATGCTGCAGGTTATGGTAGCTTAAGTGTAATAGAAAAGCTTATAGAGGAAGGGGCTGATGTTAATGCTAAGAACAATAATGGCAGTACTCCTTTGCACTTGGCTACTAAAAATGATCACTTAGATGTATTAGAAAAGCTCATAGAGAAAGGAGCTAATATTAATGAAAGAAACAAATATGGTAATACCCCTTTACACTGGGCTGCAAGTTATGGTAGGTTAGATGTAGTAAAAGAGCTTATAAACAAAGGAGCTGATATTGATGCTAAGAACAATAATGGCAATACTCCTTTGCATTGGGCTGTTAAAAGCAGTCATTTAGAAGTAGCTAAATTTCTTATAAGTAAACATGCTGACGTTAACGCTAAAAATAAAGATAGTTGGACATCTTTGCACTTTGCAGCTGCTTATGGTAATTTAAATATAGTTAAGCTCATTCTTGATAAAAGTGATTATGTTGATGCTAGAGGAGCTTTAGCCATGGCAAATACGCTTAATGAAGAAAACAGCTTAGAAATACGAAACCTTCTAGAGGAAAGAATAAGGAAAAATGAAGAAACTACACAACATTTTATAAGACATAGGCGTCATCGATACTCACAAGAGGAAGGCAGTTCTCTATCAATAGGTGTCCATAATCGCCGTAGTATTGTAAAAGAAGATGAAAATTCATTGCAAAATGATAAAATAGGAGTTACAAGCGGAGCAAGCAAGCCATCTTCATGGATCAATATTTTTGCTTACACTACAGTAGATACTGTTAAAGGTGTTTTTCAGTTTATTTCTTCTCCTTTTAAGGCAGCTATAAGTATGGAACCTTCTAAAGCTATTACAGTTCAAGGTATTGATAACAACGGTGTACTTCTTTTATTAGATGTATTTATAAGGAAAATCACAGGTCAGAAGTATATTTCCACAGTAGTTCAGTCTATATCACCATTAGAAGCACAGGGCTATGCATTAAATATTATAGAGGAATTTGAGAAAGTAGTAGAACAAGCTGCATTAAAAAGTGGGGTATCAATGCATCGGTTAAATATTGATTGTGTAGAAATGCAGAAAGAGGTTACTGCAAAAATCACGGGTGGTAAGTTTAATGAGATTTCAGGATTTTTAAACTCATATGTAGAGCAAGCATGCCACGATAGAGAAACAGGTAAGTTAAGTCCAAAGAAGTTTAACAAATTTATGGTTGTATTTAATAAGGAACTAGATTTAATAGTAAATCAATCAATAGAGCAGATATTACACAATAGAGATAGTACATTAGAAGTTGAAGAACAGCAAATAAACTTAGAGCCTCAAAGTTATTTAAGTAATACTTCTGTTCAAGGTCATTTAATTCAGGATAGAGGTTTAATAAATCAAGGTAAGGCTTAATTCCTTAGCTTTTTGATTTCATCTAGTAAAAGGTTGGTAATTTGATCTTATAACATCAATGGGCACACTAGCCTTTGTTTTGTATGCATTCAACCAATGTGTGACTATTACGCCACCTAAAAAAATAATCATACACTGTCTTCCATAGAGGAAAATCTTTTGCTCTACTGGCAAATACCTTTCATTATGTATTGTATAACATTAATAATTGTTCTTATTTTGTGCTTTCTTGGCCACACCTTGTGCAACTCTTGGCTCAAGAAATTTCCATTCTTTGTCACTTACATCACCTGGTATATATTTTTTACTGATCCTATCATATTATCTTCCTGATTTCCTTTCAAGATATGTTCTAAAAAGTAGAATCCGTTCAGCAGGGTGACAAAATAAGATAGAAAAGACAGCCATAGAAATAAATGGTGTCATCCCCTGTCATCCCAGTACTTGACACTGGAATGACACCATTTTTGCTTCGATATTTACACATTAGCCATGCATCTGAACGGATACAAAAGTAGAATTTAGAATTCTATCTAAAAGGATACCGAAAAAGAGCAGGAGTCCTATCTGGGAATTATTTTTAAATATGGACATGCATTGATTAGAATCGTCTGGATTGAAATTTTTGTGTTGGTGGTGAAATATGAATCCTATGGCAAGTAAAGCAATATAAAAGATGTTATTTAATGATGATAGTATACCAGCGTACAACCATGCCATTAAGGATATTAAATAAAATCTTTTCAACCAAGATTTTGTTGTATTGCCAAAATATAATGCAGTAGATTTCATTCCTAATTTCTCATCATCTTTTTTATCTTGATGAGCGTATATAGTATCATAACTAAGCGTCCAAAAGACGCATCCTATATAAAATAGCAAGGATTCTATGCTAATCTGGTTTGTTATTGCTGCTGAACCCATGAGTGATCCCATGTTGAAAGTAAACCCTAAAAACAATTGTGGCCACCAAACGTAACGCTTTAGCAAGGGGTAGATAACTATCATGCACATTGAAATTATTCCAAGTATAAGAGTAGTTTTATTGGTTAATAATAAGATTACCAGGGCAATAGACAGTAACAGTGAAAGTAAAGCCAAAGCCTGCTTTATGTTTAATGCACCACTTGCAAGTGGCCTATATTTTGTTCGTTCAACGTGCGCATCTATTTCTCTATCGAAGATATCATTGATTATGCACCCTGCGGGTCTCATTAAAAATGCACCTATAGTAAACAAAACAAGGAGAAAAAGAGCCTGATACGATAGAGAAGTTGAGGCTAAAAGAATGCCGCTTAAGCTAGAAAATAGCACAAGCCACAAACCTGTTAAACTGTGTATTCTCATTAATGAGAAATAATGGTTGAAATACATTAATTAAGTGTGATTATGTAATATTTTGCTTACATTGACAAAATTATCGAATGCTAAATCAGGCTTAAAAACTAACTCAGGTATAAATCGCAAATCAACATAACACAATATAGATTTACGTATTGACCATGCAGATTGGTTCATTTCATTAACAACAGTGCTGATATCATCATTATCATTTTGGATGTTTAATGAAGATAACACAATATATACATCTGCTTTCTTCAAATCTTTGCTTAGCTTTACATCAGATACTACTACTTTTTCATTAAGAACATTACCTTCCATTAAGACTTTTGATATTGCCCTATGTAATACCGATGCTACTTTTAGGTTTCTAATTTCCTTTTTCATATTCAACTACTATAACGTCCTTTCTTCTTGCACTAATTGATAAGCTTCCAAAATGTCTCCAACTTTAATATCGATATTACCCTCTAGCGATATTCCGCATTCAAAATTTACACCCACTTCTTTAACGTCATCTTTAAATCTACGTAGTGCTTTTAACTTTCCTTCATGCACCAATTTGCTGCCACGTACTACCTTAATTAGAGAATCTTTTTTTATAACTCCATCAGTGACATAACATCCGATGATATTACCGGCTTTGGATGAATTAAATATTTGCCTTACAGATGCAGAACCAACACGAACCTCTCGTGTAACAGGCTTTAACATTTTAGTTAGATACATCCTCATGTCTTCAATAAGCTCATATATTATATTGTAAGTATGTATTTCTATACCTTTTTGTTTTGCTAATTCTCTGATTTTTGAATCCACTTTTACATTAAAAGCTAAAATTACTGCGCTTGATGCTTCTGCAAGCAGCACATCTGAATCTGTTACTCCTCCTACTGCTTTGTGTAGAATATTTAATTTCACTTGATCTTTACCAAGCTTATCAATTGAGCTTGATATTGCTTCAATAGAACCAGTGACATCGCACTTTAAAACTACAGATAGTTCTTCTGTTTCACTATCATTACGACTGAATATATCTAAATTACTGTCGTCTAAATCTTCTTGCTTTTTCTTGATTAATTCTAACCTGTATTCAACAATTTCACGAGCCTGCCTTTCAGAGTTTACAACAACAAATTTATCTCCAGCATTTGGTACACCATTTAAACCAGTAACTTCAACTGGAGTAGAAGGTAGTGACGCTTTTTCTCTTTGACCAAGGTGATTAACCATACTGCGTACTTTGCTGTATGTTGTACCAACTATCAATATGTCACCAATCTTTAATGTTCCTTCTTCAACTATTAATGTAGCTGATATTCCTTTAGCTTTATCTATTTTGGACTCTATTACCCATCCAAGTGCTCGACAATCCTCTATTCCTTCTAGCGTCATTAATTCAGCAATTAATAAAATTGCCTCTTCTAGTTTATCTAAGTTGATTTTCTTTTTTGCTGATACTGGCACAATTATAACATCACCACCAAGTTCTTCGGGGATGAGGTCATACTGAGGCAAACTATTAATTATTCTTTCTACATCGCCAGGTTGTGATTTATCAATTTTATTAATGGCAACTATAATAGAGACATTTGCTGCTTTTGCATGGTTTATTGCTTCAACTGTTTGTTTCATGATTCCATCATCAGCTGCAACTACTATCACAACTATATTAGTAATATTGGCACCACGTGCACGCATTGCAGTAAACGCCTCATGCCCTGGTGTATCAATGAAAGTAATTTTTTGCTTATTTTTTGTCGTTAATTGATAAGCACCTATATGTTGAGTGATGCCACCTGACTCTCTTTCTGCAACATTGGATTCACGAAATGCATCAAGCAATGATGTTTTACCATGATCCACATGTCCCATAAAAGTAACGATAGGTGGTTTTGGTCTTTTAGGTAAGTTTTCTCTGTTGCTTATGAAGAGTAAATTCTTTTCTTTATCAGCATCACTTACTCGTTTAGCCGTATGATTAAATTTTTTTGCTATTTCGCATGCTATATCTGGATCGATCAAGAACAAAGGTTATTTGTATAACCTCAGCATTAGAACTAAAGCAGAAGAGGCGGTTATAGTGGGAATTAGTTATGCTGAAGTAAAGACAGAACAAGCTAAGATTTTTCAATCCCAAGGTTTTGTGCATCAATTATTAGAAGGTGCTAAAGATTTTGATGGCAATGAAGCAAAGGAAAATTTAAAGGCAGAACTAAAGAACTTATATCACTTGATACCAAGTA
>NZ_JBNRJY010000022.1:0-1911 GCF_059414725.1 Wolbachia endosymbiont of Tuta absoluta | reverse complement strand
GGTCACAAACACAGATTGATCGATCATTTAAATTCGCCCCTTTATTTAAAAGATATTTGATTATTTCTATATGACCATTTTTAGCAGCACAAAATAGGGGTGTCCGTAATTTCAAGTCTTTACTTTCGATTGGTACATTTTTCACACGTTGGGTTACATTATCGAAATTTTTACGCGGATCGATCTTTTTAAACATCAGCATTCCTCATTCTAAGGTAAGGGTTTTCTAATTGTGTTTATTGTCTTGATTTTTCCACGTCACCCGAGAAAGAAAATTCTAAAGTAGGTTCCACAAAGCAATGGATCAATCTGTGTTTGTGACCAATCTGTGTTTGTAACCTTGTTCTTGGTACTGTGTCAAAAATGCCATATTTTGTAGACCCTACTTTACAAATACAAATACAAAAAAGGCTAAGGTTGAGGTAGGCTTCGTGCGTTCGTGTTTATATGAATATGGAAATTCACAGAAATGGTTTTTTTTTTAAAAGATCAATCTAGTGAAATGCGTTTATAATGAACTGCAATGTACACTAGCTATGTGTCTCGCGCAGATCAGAACAGACATTTTTGGGGCACGTGTTGCGGTGAAAACCGTCGGAGCCACAAACAGAACAATGTTATTTTAATTTTCTACATTATTTCAGACAATTTGGGTTAATCAGTTTTATATTAAGAAACTATTTTTATATGTAAAGTCTTAATTTTGTGCACAGAAAATACACTGCAATTTTACCACTTTGTATTATGCCAGCGTGTTCGGCGTAGCATTTGCGTAGAATGTACGTATTTAGAGGCTATGAAATTGCTACGAAAACAACTGAAAATATCTACACCATAGATAGATAGTACATTTGATATATTCTTAAATATTATGATACCCATTTTTGGAAAACTGTTTTAATGTCCGTACGAGTACTGTATCCATCCATGGAGTGCATTAAATATATAATTTAACAGAGAGATCAAAGTAGTATCTCCTCATAGACCCTCCATTTAGCACTCAAAGCGGCGATTTTTGGGGCACGCACTGCCGTCACAGCCAGACTTAGTCATTTCTCCATCTAATAGACTCAGGCAACAACATACCTTAGTATCCTCATTAATTTTGTGAATCGGACGATTTCTCATGATTACGCGTATTTGCGGTTTTATGTAAATACTTGATAATATTTTCTTAACTTTGCAAAACTATTACTCATCACAAAAAAAAAACATTTAATTGTAAAATCCGTACTTATGTGTGTGTGTGTGTGTGTGTGTGTGTGTGTTTGTGTGTGTGTATGTGTGTGTGTATGTTTGTTACCTCTTCACGCACAAACGGCTTGACCGATTTGGATGAAATTTGGAACACCAGTAGAGTATAACCTGGAATTACACATATGCTACTCTTTACCGCAGGAAAACAAATATTAACACGGGAAAATGAGTGGCAGCGGGTGAATCTGCTGGGCGGAAATCTAGTCCTAAATAAACACAACTTGAATCCGTTTAAAATTGTTTTATTGTGATAAATATTATGTACAAGTCTTCTTCTTTTCTAGTGGGTCAAGTTAATAATCTACTGTAATTATACCGCATTCGAGTACTATTATCTAAACTTAACCATGATTTATCTGGTAGCTGTCTATTAAAGTTTTTGATCGATCATGGTCCATGCAACTCGGCAGAAATATCGGACGATTCAACAAAATCGAATATCGAGGTAGGAAACCTAGTATTTTGAGTTGGTATAGTCTAATTTCAGGTTGATTAAATATCACTTTTCATAAAAAAGTTGTTACTCAAACTCTATACCATTGGGTCAAAAAAGTACTTAAAGATAGTGGTATCGACATCTCTATATTTGGAGCTCATAGCACACGTCATGCATCTACGTTTGCCGCTCATAGTCTGGGTGATCATTTAGAAGTG
>NZ_JBNRJY010000021.1:0-610 GCF_059414725.1 Wolbachia endosymbiont of Tuta absoluta | reverse complement strand
GCGGCTGGAATCGGCACAAAATGGCGGAAATGTTGGCGTTTCAACTATAACTTTTGAAAAGACCACGTTTATGAACGGTCGCAATAAAATTTGATCGCGATTGTGATGGGGGCCGTAAAGAAACGTTAATTGGATCGATCCTGAAGAAAGTCAAACTTCAAAACTGAGACTGCTAGATAAGATAATGTTTTGTCTGGCTGCTAGGAAAGTAGGAACGTTCTGTGGTTATTAAAGGTTTGTATTTCAATCAAACTATTTTCCATGACTTAATTGATTTGTACATGATAGGTTCTTTATATATTTTGTGTTATTTACAGGATCTTCACCGTCAGGAGAAACTGTCATAGCTGTGTCGTCGTCAAATCCAGATTTAGCAAAACATTTCTCCTTAAATTACCCGGCTTTTGGAGACAGCAGTCGAGATCTCCCTCATGTTAGTGCCCTAGCCAGAAACTTTTATGACAAGTTGTTTGGTAGATCGATCATTGTTTATCATTTCAGGATTTGGTTCAAACTTTTGTTGTTTCTCTCTGCCGCTAACTTTACAATGGACATTAATTTCAATGTTGGCTATAGAAGCTAATAATTGAATTTCTTCAATAAAAGGAAA
>NZ_JBNRJY010000020.1:0-739 GCF_059414725.1 Wolbachia endosymbiont of Tuta absoluta | reverse complement strand
AAAAAGATTTGATCGATCGTGGACACGGGCGGCCCAGCTAGCGCCCCCGCCCCTGTGACGCCGCCGCCCCCTCAGCATGTGGCACCCCCCCAGCACGTGGCGCCCCCCCAGCACGTGGCGCCCCCTATCGCGCCGACGAACTTGCCGCCGGTCGTCAAACCATTCCTCAACGGAGGTAAGTTCAAGTTCAAATTCAAATTCAACGCGACCAGCTCTGGGCCCTTCTTTCATTCTTTAAGTTTTAAACTATTGTAATGCCAGCGCAACTCAACCATTCTATTGCCACTGTGATATTATATACTTCAAACTGTTAGTTGTGTTCGTGGTACAGTCAAGGTCAGGCTGGGTCAGACAGTTCGGACTTTGGACTGTCCTTATGCGACTTTAGACCGTTCTAATGCCGCGCGCACACTTACATTGGCAGTTCGATTGTCTAACCGCACGTGAGCTTGACTGTACGACTAAAACCATCAACTAACTCGAAATGTATACCCAAACTGACACGATATCTACTTACAACTGAGACGAGATTTTCATTTAGCAGGCATCAGGCCCTGTTTTCAGAAGTTCATTGAAAATGAAATCCTTTCACGAATAGGTTCTTCTGTGAGCCTGGGTGATTCGACTTTCGTCAGTAACGGTAGGAGTTGTGTGTTGTAAATTTTTTACTGAAATCAACTTGCGTCAAAAGCTACTTCGTAATTATTATCACATCATTTATTACTCCTAGATCGAACTA
>NZ_JBNRJY010000019.1:0-1059 GCF_059414725.1 Wolbachia endosymbiont of Tuta absoluta | reverse complement strand
GGACGGTCTCCACGTGACCAGTCCCTTATCTATCCTGTGAAAGATTTATACCTAAGGCGTTACCACGGTTTATCTTAATCTTGCCCTGGCTTTACGTCTCTCTCTATCAACGGAATTGCGATTTAGCTGGATCCTTAGTAGGGTTTTTTGTGCGGACGCCCTTTGAATTTGAAACACTCGGGTATAGTCTTAAATAATCTGTGGTTTGTAAGGGATAATAGGTGATATGAATCCACCGCGTGACAGTGGTTGTTTGAAGATCTTGTCGTAGAGGTGAGGTGTAGAGCTCGTAAAATTTGATAAATAATATGTTTTACTTTGTCGATATCATTATTTTGCTATTTCTTTTCGTACGTGTAATATAAATGTGTTAATATATATTTGTGAACCCTACGTTGATAAAAATGACGAGACATTTTGTTTAATTTTGGTACTTAATATAACATTTTTAAATAAGAATGTCTTAGCAGAAAGTTTTTGGTAGGTTAAAACGTGGTTCGAAGATTTTATATTTGCATCGTGAGGTAAAAATGCTTAACGCTATGTTTCCTAAAATCATGCATGAAAATATTTTAATGAATTATAATATTTTTAAACCATCGATTGTCAAAGTGACTCAAAACACTTAGTTTTCTTTTTTGCGCGTCGTAGTTAATCAAATTTTATCTTCCCAATAATTATGTTGCCACACACACGGCATTTAGAGTGGCTGCCCATAGGTCTTCTAGTATGCAGGTGTCGGGGCACGCAGGGCAACTTAGGAGATGTGACATGCTCGGCGGGACAGCGCCGTATGTGCACTGCGCTTAGTAGCTGTAGTCCCACTAATACAGATTATCTTTGCATCAACCAACCTGTGTGCGGAGTCGGTTCAATGATTTCTAATCTGACCAATGGAGGTTGTTGCCAGGAGGAAGCTGCATATTTGTTGGTGTGCATAGCTCTAGGTTTGCAACGTCTTTCCACATGTCTGCTGTAACTGTCACTGAAGACTTTTGAGTTGGGTTTTGCCCAACATGGAATATTTTGCGTCAGCGCTTTCCTAATTTTTCGGATTTG
>NZ_JBNRJY010000018.1:0-770 GCF_059414725.1 Wolbachia endosymbiont of Tuta absoluta | reverse complement strand
TACTTAAGTTGTTTAAAATTAATGAACATAAACAAAAATGAGTTTTTATTTCTTCCTCTTGGAGGAGTAGGAAGAATTGGGATGAACGTTAGCCTATATCAGTATCAAGGCAAGTGGATTATGATCGATCTTTAGTAGTATAATCTTCCCATTTGTCCACTCTGGGCCATGTACGATTAGTAGAAGAAAATAAATTTATACTCATTCAGTATTAAACAACTTAAGTAATTTGGTCACTTCCAGCACCCAAAACCAGTTAGTGTGAAAACATTTTTTTTAGAATCAATTGGTGTACCATATAAACTTTTCAATATAGTGATTTTGCTATACCATGAAATCAGCTATATTGGTTTACTTTCACTAAATTTACATATGAACCAATTTGCCTAACTTTGTTGCAATGATTTTAGGCTTCCATTTTTACAACCATATTTTTATAGGCTTGTTTTCATAAAGGTAGGTACTTTTTTTGCGTTTTTGGAAAAATGAACATTAAAGATTTTTATGATTCTAATTTGCAGTATGTTTCTGAAACTAAAGTGAATATTAATAATCCTATATAAAATATAAAAAAATACATAATTCTTGATTTTCTCATAGATATAGTTAATAATTAAGCTATATTATTTTATTCAACCACTATGGATTAAAATCCAAAGATTGAGAGAGAGCATAGAATGCTAACTTTCGACTTGAAAGTCACCAAATTTATCTTCTTTTTTAGAGTGATTTTCAATATAATTTTTTATCATTTCGTCAGTTACATTTCC
>NZ_JBNRJY010000017.1:0-347 GCF_059414725.1 Wolbachia endosymbiont of Tuta absoluta | reverse complement strand
TTGTTTCAAAAGTTAAGAAGAATCTCAAATAATGTTTATATCTTTTAAGGTATCAGTGGAGTCATGCTCTTCGTCATAATGTGCATCATCTTTATCTTCGCGCATCCAGTGATCGATCCGATAATAATTATTTAAAGTGGTTTATCTAGCAGTTTCAACTGCTGTCACACGTTTTACTATGGGAAAAAATCATTGCTATTCGTAGGTTTCTAAAGTTACAATCAATACTCTCTGAACTGGAGAAACAAGATCCATTTTAATATCATACCTAACTTACATACACATACACATATCACGCCTGTAATCCCTTGCAGGGTAGGCAGAGCGTAAACGGCCGCAAAAAACGA
>NZ_JBNRJY010000016.1:0-685 GCF_059414725.1 Wolbachia endosymbiont of Tuta absoluta | reverse complement strand
AACAACACCACTTTTTCCTTATTTTTTTAACAATGTTGTACTATTCTGATGGTAAACCGATAAACTATGTATTCCTCGTTAGATAAGCGTACCCTAGGGAAAACTTACTACCAACAGTTGACTGCTTTTGGCTGATGTCATGTGATGTGATGAACTTTAGATGCATCAGACGTCGTTTTTCAATTCTTTACAGAACGAAATCTGAAACATTTTATGTGCATTTCATAAGTACAACTATGTTTTCATCACAACCACATACCTACTATTTATCACGCACATTAAAGTAGGTAAATAACCTCTGTGCGGCAAAAGAACCGGCGTGAGATTTGGGGGCACCTCTATGCCTCAGTATTAGAAATGAAAACCTATGAAAAAGTGTAGCAAACTGAAGTGGCAGTGGGCTGGGCACATTTGTCGTAGAACCGACGGACGGTAGAGTAAACGGGTTCTCGAGTGGAGGCCACGCCTCGGCAAGCGTAGTGTTGGATGGACCGATGACTTAAAGAAGGCGGCTGGTAGCGCCTGGATGGCGAAAACGGGAGATCGATCATCGTGAATTAGGGAGTAAGCATGAATAAATTCAATTGCTGCTGCTGCTGTTATTGCTTTTTCAACCTTTATGTTGAATATCGACGAAGATGCTATAACTAAAAAAGAACGTATATGTTTTGCAGGAGCAAGAAGC
>NZ_JBNRJY010000015.1:0-724 GCF_059414725.1 Wolbachia endosymbiont of Tuta absoluta | reverse complement strand
ATGTCCTTTTCCTGCAACTAGCAGAATCATATTTTCATCATGTGCTATATTTATACCTTTCTCTATAGCTTTTTTTCTATCTCCTATCTCCAGTGCATCAGGGCAATGTAACAAAATATCGTGACGAATTTTCCCCGGATCGATCGGTAATTGTAAAAAAAAGAAATTTGCATAACGCAATTTTCTTCATTTTATAACAATTTTGTATTGTCCTAATAGAAAACCGGCTCAGGCGGGATAAAAAAATAAAAATAGTTTCATGAGCACCTTTAGGATAGAATTTCTGTTACTCCCTGTATGTTTAGGTACCTACTCCATTGAATAGAATCGGTAAGAAAACTGTGGCAGCCCTTGCCGAAAGCGGCAATAATCGAAAAAAGGGACGAGTGATCCTTCTGTACATTCTCTATTTTGTGCCAAACGTCTAGACGGATGTTGACATATGAGTTGACATTAGTAAATTTGAATGTAAATTTAAAATGGTGGATTTTTAACCAAAAATACGTATAAATTTGAAATTACTTTCACGAGCAGTAGTCGGGTTTAGTTTTTTTTATTAATTAGCTTGAACGTTGTTCATTTTATTTATTTATTGTAAGATGCAGGTAAAACGCAAAAAAACGTGTACACATTATTAAAATAATACCTAAATAAAAAGGGATGGTATTTAACTGTACCTCAATTAATTCTCACTTTTCCCATCCATTTTTACCTTTGTTCCATC
>NZ_JBNRJY010000014.1:0-1337 GCF_059414725.1 Wolbachia endosymbiont of Tuta absoluta | reverse complement strand
ATACCCAACTCTGTATTAGAGCAAGATAGATGTTCCGTAGGGTTCCTATTTTAAGGGTTTGATAGTTAGCAACCCTACGGAAAATCTATCTTGCTCTAATACAGATTTGGCTATTTAAGTTCCTACACATAAATTTTTTTTTCCTGTAGTACAAGAAAGTTAAAAGTTTAAGTCAACATTAGGAAACAGTAGGCTGATTAGTTGAGAAATTCTAGGTACATAGATAAGGTTTGAAGACCTTATTGGTCTGCATGGAGATGAGGGTAAGCGGAGAACGTGCCGCGCGGGAGGTCGCAGAGCCGTGCCAGTCAGTGCAACAAATATTTATAACCAAAGCTCGTGGTTCACGAGCTCACCTTTCTGATTGAGCGGCTCTAAAATGAGCTGCGTGTTATCGCACGCCGGCAGCTGCATTAGGGGATACATGAAAAGCTTTGTACTATGTAATGAAGCTTCCCCTTTTCAGATTCCTCTGAAAAATAAATGCGATAAATGTGCATGCAAGCATCAACCTCATCAAATGTATAGAGCTGAAGCAGTATTTTCAACTAATAAATGCTTACAGGCAGCTGCCCGAGTCCCCATGTTTATAAGCTGAATCTTGAAACTGCCCTGCATTTGAATGCCGTATGACGGTCCCGCTGTTCATGAATTGGCTCGCGTTCAGGTCGAGCAATCGATATCACAATTTGAGGTACAATTTCAGACTTAAAAACACGAATCGTCGCGACTGGGCGAAAGAGAAGAGACCAAATTGTACAGACTTTCTTTTCTTTTCAGTGTATTGATCGATCGACCGCGGTTCTCTGTCGGTCACCCAGTAGGTCGCCGGCATCCACCCGGCATCTACGGCCGCGCCCGTGCCATCTATCGCCGATTGTAAATTTTTCCTCTCTCTCTCTCTACTTTTTTCGTGTGGGACACCAAGTCTTCCAGACTGGGTTTAAACGGCTGTCAAAATGACCTCATTACCGCGTAAAACTCGTCTATTCTAGTCTCTTGACAGATCGATCGGGTTTCTTTATAACTAACTAGTGTAGAATGTAGATGTCAATTCAAAAAAATCCTATCTCCATGTCACTTCTATTCACAAAGTACTAACTGAGTACTTTTTGTTCTGTTCTGTGGTATATTCATGCTGTTTACGGTTTCATGCGCGGTGAACTAAAAACAAACTGAGAGTTTGGTTGAAGATCGATCGACAATGAAATTTGGCATAGTTTATGGAAATGGGCAAAGAAAAGACATCCTCGTAAAGGATTACGTTGGATAAAGAATCGTTACTTCAAAGTAATGGGTCAACGCCAATGGGTTTTTGCTGCACCCATATGCAAGAA
>NZ_JBNRJY010000013.1:0-1964 GCF_059414725.1 Wolbachia endosymbiont of Tuta absoluta | reverse complement strand
TTCTTGCATATGGGTGCAGCAAAAACCCATTGGCGTTGACCCATTACTTTGAAGTAACGATTCTTTATCCAACGTAATCCTTTACGAGGATGTCTTTTCTTTGCCCATTTCCATAAACTATGCCAAATTTCATTGTCGATCTTTCTAAACGCTTTTTTAGCACACACATGGTGATAGTAATTTCCCCATCCTCTCAGTAGAGAGTTGAGTGACTTAATTACTATAGCCTGAGTGTTCGCTATATTTGCTTTTATCAATGTACGTGCTTTATTAAGAAGTCTTTTAATACTTTCTTTCGAAGGTTTAATAATTAACTTCTTATTATATCTACGTACATTACAACCAAGAAAGTCAAACCCTGTTGTGATAGATGTAATCTTTGTCTTCTCTTCTGACAGAATTAAACCTCGCTCATGAAGAAAAGATGATACTAAAGGCTTAACTTCCTTTTCCAGTACTTCATGTGTGAAACCTGAAATAATAAAGTCGTCTGCGTATCTGATTACATTCACTCCACTTCTGATTTTGTTTCTTTTTCTACTGCCGAGTTTACCAAATCGACTTTCCAATAACTTTTCAAGTCCGTTTAAGGCTAAATTGGCTAGTATTGGAGAAATTATACCACCTTGCGGGGTACCTGCAGTTGTGGGATACAGAGTTTTTGATTCTAGGAAGCCAGCTTTTAACCAACTATGCAGAATTTTTTTCTCCATAGGAATATGCTTCATAAGCCATTCATGATTAATGTTGTCAAAGCATCCTTTGATATCACCTTCAAGTATCCATTGTAGTTGATTACGACTTGCCAGTAACAAATGACAAGCTACTGTAGCATCTGCACAGGATCTTTTAGGTCTAAAGCCATAGGAGTGACGATCACTGATCGTTTCAGCTATCGGTTCCAGAGCAAACAGATATAATGCTTGCATGGCTCTATCTTTTATCGTGGGTATTCCAAGAGGTCTTCTTTTGCCATTAGATTTACTGATATAAATCCGTTTTAGCGGAGAAGGTTTATATCCTCTTTGCTTTAACTGCTTTATTCCTTGAAATTTAGCATTGCAAGTTGACCATAGTTGACGATCTACACCTGCTGTGGTTTTTCCTTGGTTTTCAGTTACTCTCTTAACAGCCAAAGCTTTTCCGCTAAAAGAGCGTGTGAGAAGATGTTGTAAAGCTTTTACCTTACCCCATCTTCCTTCTTGGACAGCCTTAACAATACGTCTTTGTAGCCTCACAATAACTTTCTGGCATTTCTTCCATGGCAATTGCTTCCATGCTTCAAAGCTTTCGGTAGATGCACTTACGGGTTTACTTGTAATCATCTGCTTTCCTACCTTAAGTGGTTAACAAAGTTTCTTGTCACGAGGGACCAAATGGAAGTCTGCTCGTTTTCACGCGAATTAATGTTACAAATTCTATCCATTTCGTTACAAAATGGCATTCGCTTTCTCCATTCTCCTTTACCTGCACTTCCATCAGCATTCCTTGCGGTTTGCTTGCCATGTAGGCGAAAATACAGGCTTACCCTGTTTCTCCAGTCATACAACAGTGGGTTAGGTGGCTTCTCTATACCGGTGGAGTTATTATTTGCGTACATCTAGAAATGAAAAATGTAACTTATCCACATTACCTTTTGGTCAGAGCTTATCAGCATCTTTAGCTCTTTCATCGTATCGGTACTTATAAAGCTTCACTTACGTTCACCATACCACTAGCCTAGCCCTCCAACCACATGATGCTTGCAGTTTATGCCCCTCTCACGATTGAGCATCTTCTTTTTCAAGAGGAGGTTCATTGTCCGCATCGCTTGGCACCAACCGGTTGCCCGATTCGCACTGATGCGTAGACTCAGACGGCAAAACATCTGGTTTAATAAGTTTTAGAATCCTTTCAGTTTCTTTCTGAATGAATTCCTCTCCTTTTAAACAATATGACCGAAGACTTTCAGGTCGCACCATCTC
>NZ_JBNRJY010000012.1:0-2651 GCF_059414725.1 Wolbachia endosymbiont of Tuta absoluta | reverse complement strand
TTCCTGAATTGACGGAAGACCACCTATACCAGAACCAATAGCTACACCTATTCGCTCTTTATTAATATTTTTATTTTCCAAAATTAGTGAATCTTCTACTGCCTGAACAGCTGCTGCAATTCCGTAGTGAATAAAACGATCGATCATACCACAATAAAGTGTTACAAATTAAACTTGATAGTATTACTTTTGTTATTTGTTGCACGAAATCTTCCGTAATTTGTTTGATATTATAGTAATATTACTTACTTTTTCAAACGTGAATTATGTAAATGTTATATTAATAATATTATATTATTAAATTTTTATATCGTTGATTATATTTAAATATTCTTATACTATACCTATATATTTCCATATATTTTTTGGCGAGAAAGTTATTTTAATTTAAGTGCACAAAGTCTCTTGATATGACACATATTCCAGTTTTGTTAAAAGAGATGCTACTGCAATTGTCACCACACAGTGGTGGTATATATGTGGATGCCACGTTTGGAGCTGGAGGATATAGCAAAGCAATATTGGAATCCGCTGATTGCAAAGTGTATGCAGTTGATAGAGATGAAACAGTTACTAAATTTTATGATGATCTAAATGTTAAATACCCTAATAGAATAAAGTTATTTATTGAAAAGTTTAGTAATATCAAAAATTTATTAGATAGTAATAATATTAAAGGTATCAATGGAATAGTTTTCGACGTTGGAGTTTCATCTATGCAGCTTGATAATGGAGATAGAGGATTCTCATTTCTACGTGATGGCCCACTTAACATGAGCATGGATAACTATTCTCATATGAATGCTTCGACGTTTGTTAACGCTTTACGTGAAGAAGAGATTGCGAACACTATATATAATTATGGGGGTGAGCGTCATTCCCGCAGAATCGCAAGAGCGATAGTAAATGCGCGGAAGAAGAAAATTATCAAAACTACATTTGAACTTGCGGATATTGTACGTTCTGTAGTGTTTCGTGGAAAAAGCAAGATTGACCCTGCAACTAGGACATTTCAGGCAATCAGAATATGGGTAAATGATGAGCTAGGAGAGCTTGAAAAGGGTATTAAAGCTGCATCTGAGATTTTAAGTGAAAACGGCAAATTAATTGTAGTTACCTTTCATTCTCTAGAAGATCGTATAGTCAAAACTGTTTTTAAAGATTTATGTGAACCAGGATCTACTAAAACATTCTCCCTTTTAAATAAAAAAGTGATCAAAGCAAGTTCAGAAGAAATAAATGTAAATCCACGCGCGCGTTCAGCAAAACTGAGAGCTATACAAAGGTTATCATGAGGACCTTTCATGCCATTTCAATAATTATATTTTTATTGTAGGGTTATTTAAGGTAAAATTACACGTTCAATCACTAAATAGAGAACTAGCATGAATAAAGCATAAAATTAATTTAGTGCAAAGCGACATAAAAGTCCTGCAAGCAGAATGGAGTTATTTGAGTAATCTAAAAAAACTTGCAGTCTTACGGAGAAATACCTAAAAAATAACCCTTTGATACTAGCTAGCCAGATTCGACTCTCTGTAGTGTGTTAGCACAACTTAAAACCCAGAATAACAATTAGAACCTATCTTGAAAGGGAAAAAAATAAGATGAGGTCAGCAAAAAATAGGAGGGTAACGAGTGATGTCAGTGACAAGGCCAAATGTTGCACAAGGGGCGATAACAATTATTAATGCAATGAAATATATAATGAGGGAGTTTAATATAGTTATGCAAGAGGTCTAATTTGAAATATTAAAGGGAACGTAAAATTTTGCTTCCATATATTTTAAATCTGATTATAATGATAGTTAGAGATACTTTTAGAGCTCAAAATCTATCTTTGTCTGCAGACTTTTTCTACTAAACAATCAAACTCATTAAATGTAGTGTGTCTTCTTCAGTGTATACACGTATACTTAATCTCTGTCGTATGTGCACTGCATTTTTTTCTAATCTTTTTTACACAGGAGGATTTTATGTCCAGAATTCCAGATATTTGACTTTTACTTTAGCTAAAAACCAATAGGCGCCTATTGTTTAACGCTAATTAAAATAAAAATTTTTCTAATATATAGAAGAATCACTGTTTACTGAAAATGGGATACGATTGCCAAGAAAGCTGCGAATGTCAAAGAATTTTAGGTAAACATTATTTGCTTGACGTATGAGCGTGCTCTCCTTACTGCAAGAACTCTTTAATATATGCTTAACCACTTAAGTCCTTTCAAGATATGTTCTTAGATTTAAGCTTTTAGGTAAACATACTACAATAAAATTTACTTTAGTATAAAATTATTTGCATAAGATTTTGGCAGTCTTTTAACATCTTTTGGCATTTCAATTGTGTACTTTGTGTTGTGTTTCTTTGCGTAAGATATTGCTTTTTCAAGAGAATCAAACTTTAATACAATCTGTTTTTGGGGATCTTTTGAGCCAACCCATCCCATCAAAGGTTCAATATAGTAAGAACAAGGCTTAATTTTTAGGTACCAGAATTTTGTATTACCTAAGCCAGATTGTGTTGCAGTTTTTGTTGGCTTATAAATCTTAAAAACTACTTGATCGATCTTATTCCAGACCTTCCAAGAATCATTCCCCCAGTTGGGAAATCCGGCCCTGGCATCACTTCAAGTAACTCATCCAAAGTAACT
>NZ_JBNRJY010000011.1:0-5027 GCF_059414725.1 Wolbachia endosymbiont of Tuta absoluta | reverse complement strand
TAGCGGATGGTCAGTGCTTGACACTGGAATCCAGTTTTTATTATACAGCCACTTATTTAAAGTTAAGTCTTCTGGATCCCAGTGTCTGGGCACTGGGATGACACCATTCTTAATGGAAGCTATCCCCATATCGCAATGTCTGTACAGTTGTTTGCCTAGACACTGGGATCCAGTTTTACTACACAATTTTATCATATAAATCACCAATGCTTAAGTTTATTTTACTAGCAGCAGCTTTGCAGTTTCTTTCGCTAGTTTAGCTATATTACTACCAGCACCAATAAATAATACTACATCTCCTGAACTTGTCGAATTACTAATAAAATGTGAAATGAGTAAAGCATCATTCATAATCTTCACATCATTAAACCCATTACTGATCAAGGTTTTTTGTATATCATCAATTCCACAGCCAGGAATAGGCTTATCTTCTGGAGGATGGACAGGAGTGAGAATTACATAATCAAACATCATGAAAATTCGTACGAACTCATCAAAAAAATTACGAATACGAGCAAAACGAAGCGGCTCGATAATTCCTGTTACCTTTCCTTTAGTGGTCAAACGTGCTGCTGACAGGGTTGCCTGTATTTCATTTGGATGATGAGCATAGTCCTCAATTAACTTAACACCTTTAATATCGGCAATTAAAGAAAATCTCCTTGCTACTCCTTTAAATTCCAAAAGACCTTTTTTAATCTCTTCATCACTAATTCCAAGTTTCACTGCAACTGATATTGCAGCCAGGGCATTGCTAACTTTATGCATTCCTATTGCATTTGATAGCACTACATTCTTTATAATTCTGGTACAAGGTTGAATATCTTCTTTTTGTCTTTCGAGAGCGAGTTCTTTTAATCGAAACACCATATGTACATTATCATCATCAATTTCAATACGCTGAACTAACTTTCTAATTATATTAAATTTAGTCTCCCAATCTACCTCTGATAAATCACACTTTTCCTTCGTTATATGCCCTCTTAACATCTTCACTTCTTCCCATACTACCCCTTCTAGTATATCTGCGCGTATTGATTTGCTGTTACATTCACCAAAACGTTTTCCAGGACAACGATAGTAACTTCTTCCTCCCTTAGCATTACTCATTCCATAATAAACGGATTTGCAACACTGACATATCACTAACCCTTGTAATAAGTATTTTCTTCCACTTTGTTGCATTTTTTCTATTTGTAGCTTTTCTTTTTCCACACTGTATCTCTACGACTTATATATATTTTGCCTATAGTAAAATACGCACATAATGAGCCAAATCAAGGAAAGTGCAAACCAAGTAATTGCGTATTCAAGATGCTTTATTGGCTGTATAGTCAATTTGCCACCAAAATTGTCTTGCCACAATATACATTTCTCTAGCTTAATACCTAGATCATTGGAGATTTCTTCTGTACTTAAGGTAAACCATGTATTTGAAGCAATATCATTTTTGATAAACCAATTTTTGCTACCATCACAATACAAAACGCCATCAGCAGCTACTTTTTCAATTTTTGCTTTTTCTTCTTTTTTTTCTCTGACTATTCCTTTATTTATTAACATGTAATGTCCATTGATAAGCAACATAGGAGACAGCACATGATAGCCACGTTGACCTGCGAAAACATATAGTTCTATATCACTTAAAATTCCGTCGATTTTAACGTTTCTGTAGTTAAACTTTGAAAGATTATCACTAGGCAGTAGATGAATAACTGGAAGATCCATATTTTTGATAATATTATTCTTCCAGCTCAATCTAAATAACTGCCATAACCCGAGTGAAAAAAGAAGTAAAAAAGGTATAATGAAAATAAATACTGTTTTTCTTAACACTCTATATTTGTGTTCTCAAGTAATTTTCAATACCCATAAGCTCAATAAGGTCAATCTGTTCTTTGATCCAATGTAAGTGCTCTTCCTCATTTTTCAGTAGTCCTTCTAATAACATTACACTCACGAAATCCTTTTCTTTTTCAGCAACGGAAATTGCCTCTTTGATGCCCTTGATACCTTCTTCTTCTAAGTTAGAATTATCTTCTAAGATTTTCTGCATTGTATCTTTTGTGAACTTTCCTTCATACTTTGAGATTTTATTTGTATCTTGAAAATTTGGCATGCCCTTAAGCAGTAAAATTCTTTCTGCTAGCCTATTTGCATGCTCAAGTTCTTCATTAAGCTCGTTTTTCATCTTTTCTGCAAGTTTATTAATTCCGCTATCTTTAAGAATCGCAAAATGCAAAAGATACTGGCGTACAGAAGTCAGCTCATTTGTAAGTAATTTATTTAAATGTTCTACTATTTCTTTATTCATAACCTTTCTTTAGCTAATATACCAATGTAATCTACATAACAATCAAGGTCACATCAATTTATTTTTCTCACAACAATCGTATCAAATAGCACATCATGAAATGCCTGTTTCCTCTGAGAGAAGCAAGCAACTAAATACCAACTGAAGGTAAGCATCACTATAATCACTTCTAGTGTACTTAAAGCATTTACTGATGTTTGAAAAAGTTTGATAAAGGTGATAATTAAATTATTTAGCATAGGAAGAAAAAACTGAGAGATAGTGCGATCAAATGCTAAGCTCAAACCTATTTTAGAACTATCTAAAGTGATAGTATATATATTCATTAACTGTTGACCAGGAGTTGCTTGAGCTGTTGAAGATATAAAATATGTAAAGTAGCCACAATTTATACACATGTATGACAGGTGTAAAATTAATGGAAAATCCCCTAATGACAACACAATTAGTAAGGTTGGAATTAATAAAATTGCTACATCTATTAAATATGCGCAAAAGCGCCTGTGTACACTAGCGATCTCTGTCATTACCACCTATCTTTCAAATACTTTACTATGAATTCTGTAAGTTTATTAAAATGTTGAAAATATAACAAATCTTCATAACCTCTTATTGATTGTCCGTATACAATAGGTAAGCAATTTGCATTTTGTGCACATAGAATGTCTGTGATGCTGTCACCAACAAAAAACACATTTTCTCTATTTACAGGTAGCGTACTCTCCTCTAGTGCAAATAGCAGTGGAGTTGCAGATGGTTTATCTTCTGCAGTATCACATGATCCAACTATTCTTTCAAAGTAAGAATCTAGTTTAAAGTAGGCAACTTCTTGACGTAAATTAGTATTTTTCTTATTGCTAACTATCGCTAGGTAAATATTGTGGCTTTTCAGCGTCTGGAGCATTCCCTCTACTCCCTCGTTCAGAGTAATATTTTGTAACAGTGCACTATCTAGGTATTTTTGATATATCTGGTTCGCTTTTTTCCACTGATCACCAAACAAATTGACCATGTAGCTCTTTCTTGATTCATGAGAATTTCTATCAACAACTTTACTGCCAGATCCCATCAAATCTAAAGTATGCTTAATAGCATTAGAAATATTATCTTGAGTGTCAACTAAGGTATTATCCCAATCGAATACTACTGCTAACGGGCTATTTTTCATTTTTATATTGTGACGTATTTTAAGTTAATAAGTAAATGATATTTTGATGAAAAAAGCATAAATGAGGTGCTCCTTGTGTCTTAACCATTTTTACATAATTAACTAATATACTGATTTTAGTATAAGCTTTTATTTAGTTGGGTATGACACAGCTTAAAGATACACAAGATATTGAGAAGAAATTCAAGGATGTCTTTGCTGGTGCTTTTCCAGAAGGTACGTCGCTGGAAGATAAAGTGAAGATTATCAATGATTTCCGCCAGGAACTTAAAGCTTACAAAAGGCAAGTAACCAAAGAAAATCCCGGGAAAAGGTTAAAAGATATTTCTGCAGCAGATAATTCTTCACTGGGAGATAAAATCAAGACTATTGCAAAATTAAATCGTAGTCTTAGAGATCGAATGAACCGTGCAGCTAAAAAAGTAGCTAAAGATTTTGAAAAGATCGTCGAATTGAATCGGGAACTTAAAGATGTTTTTCCAGAAAATTCTTCATTGGAAGATAAAGTAAAAATTATTGTTGAATTGCACCGGGAGCTTAAAGCTCAAAAAGGGCGTAAAGATGAAGTGAAGATTATTAAAAAATTGATTCATAATCTTGAAGGTCGAATGGATCGTGCAGCCAAAAAAATAGCTGAAGATTTTAAAAAGATTGCTGGATTTAAACAAAAATTCGAAGGAAAAGACGTTTTTACAAGTAAAAAAGTTGCAGAGTTTGAAAGTAATAAAAAATCTCAAACTACATTAGAAGGCAAAATTTCTGATCAAAATAAACAAGAAAAGATTTCTGTGCAAACAGACAAAATTCGTGACTCAGTTAGCGAAATAAATACTTCTGGAAGATCTGTTTCAGAAGATAGAAACTTTCAACAAGAAAAGATTTCTGTTCAAACAGATACAGTAACTAAGTTACAACCTTCAGTAAGCAAAGATCCTATAAAAGATAAACCGAGCGATAAAAAGCCTAAAATTTCGTTAAAACAAGTCTCAGTGGATAGGAATGCTACAGAAAAAAAATCTAATAATAAAAAATCTCAGTTGAGTGAAAAGAAAAATATAGCTCAACCGAAAGAAAATCAAAAAGAAGAAGGCTTTTTGGTACGTTTTCTGAAGAAAATATTCAAAAAACTTTTTGGTGAAGATAAAAAGAGTGTAGAGGATATAAAAGGAACTACTCAAAAAAGCACTTCAAATGATGAAGGGCAACAACAAAATAAGCTCCTTTCAAATCAAGACCAAAGCGCAAGTGAAGGTTTAAAGCAAATTGATAATCCATTGGTAACTCCTGTCACGAAAGTAGAACAAACAAAGACAGACCATGAAAGATAATTCGCCTTAGATTTCTTGCATAGTCTGGGGTCTAATTTGTCATCCTATGGCTTGACCATAGCTAAAAATCTGGATTCCAGTGGGCTTTGTTGCACAGCTCTTCGGATAGTGGGTAATGTATAATAAATTCATGAAGCTATATCAAACTTAGCCATGCCTATTTCAGTAAATTTGTTAAGCAAATAACACTTGAGTAGCAGTTCCTTCTCACGATTAA
>NZ_JBNRJY010000010.1:0-3646 GCF_059414725.1 Wolbachia endosymbiont of Tuta absoluta | reverse complement strand
CTCAACTTGGAGGACATTTGGCTAGAAAAAATGATCTAGAACCAGGCCCCATTACTATTTGGAAAGGATGGAGACGTCTCTTTGATCTAGCAGAAGGATGGCGACTTGCTCACGAACTTTATATTTGTGGGTAATAGTAAGCACTCATTTCCGGTAGGAAATAAAAGATCTAAAATGAACCCCATAACAGCAAAGTCCGATTCTAAACTTCCGGTTAGTAAAAAACCTCTTCTCACTCATGTTAGTGTAAAGAAAATAGCTGCACGATTTGAAAGCCATGGGAAGAAATAGTTGTAACCTATTGAACAAACCCTATAATATCCTTGATCTTTTTTATATTGTTATTTGCAATCTCTGCTGCTTTTTCTGTACCTTCTTTTAATATTTTATGTAAATGGAGCTGATCCCTCAAAAGACCGTTCAACTTCTCACGTATGGGTGATATAACACTGATGATTAAGTCAGCTAACTCTTTTTTAAAGTGTTTCATATCATGTTTATTCACTTCTTCACACACTTTTTCCACATTTAAATCACTAAGCACTGAATAAATGTTTACCAAATTGTTTACTTCTGGACGGCACTTTAAAGTAGCAAAATCAAAGCCTAGAATTGAATCTGTTTTTGCTTTTTCTATTTTCTTGACAATCAAGTCATCTGTATCGTCAAGGTTAATGCATGAGTATTCTGAAGAATCAGATTTGCTCATCTTGCTTGCTCCATCTCTTAAGCTCATTATTCTTGATGTGCAATCCAAAGTTAAGATTTCAGGTATGATGAAATGACTACATTTATAATGATTGTTAAAAGCTGATGCAATATCACGTGCAAGTTCTAAATGCTGTTTTTGATCATCGCCAACAGGAACATATTTAGTTTGATACAGCAATATATCCGCAGCCATAAGTACTGGGTAGCTATATAACCCAAGAGAAGCTTTTTGTCTATCGCTTCCAGCCTTATCTTTAAATTGAGTCATACGATTAAGCCAACCAATTGGTGTATAGCACCCTAGCAGCCAGCCCAATTCTGCATGACCACTAACTGCGGATTGATTGAAAATAATCGACTTTTCCGGATCTATTCCACATGCAATATAAGTTGCTGCTGCTTTAAAAATATTATTTTTTAATTCATTTGCGGGAAGCTTATTTGCTGTGATTGCATGCAGATCAACAACACAAAAAAGAGATTTATATTTATCCTGCAAGCCTATCCACTGCTTAATTGCACCAAGATAATTGCCCAAGTGTAATACTCCACTTGGCTGAATACCTGAGAAGACAACTTCTTCCATACCTTGAGTGTTTTATTAGTTACTTTCGCAATCAGCAGATTTTTTAGAAAGAATAACCATTGCAGGACGAAGCAACCTATTTTTAATGGTATAACCAGTTTGTAGTACTTCTACAATAGTGCCAGGCTCTTTTTCATTATCTTCTCTTTCCACAACAGCTTGATGTAAATTGCTGTCAAAAGAGTTACCTATTGGATCTATTTCTTCTATTCCATGTTTTTTTAGATCACTCACAATCTTTTGGTGCGCCACTTTTATTCCTTCATGAATAGGATCACCATCTTTCAAGTTTTCCATTGCTTTTTTTAAATTGTCACAAGAGTCGATCATATCACGTGCAAATTTTGTGACTGCATAATCACTTGCATCACTAATTTGCTTTTGCATTATACGTTTAACGTTTTCATTATCCGCAACAGCGCGACGTAAATGATCTTCAAGCTGAACTGCACGTTCTTTTAATATATTAAGCTCTTCACTTAAATCACCTGTTTGCTGATCTTCTTGATCATCCCCTTTTCGTTTACTGACCATATCTGCAAATTTCTTTTTTTTCTCTTTATTACTATCTGACATATCATTCACCCTTACAAACTTAATAAATATATAACAATCAATCTAAAAATATCAAGCGTTAGCTATCCTTGTCTTTCTATGCTTGCATTTAAAAAGTCAATCAAAGCAGTTTTATAAAGAGAATCAGAAAAAGTATCAATATTACTTTGCGCCATATTAATATAGTGTTTAGCTTCTTCCATAGAAACATGAATGGCATTATGATGATTAATATATTGTAATGCTTGGTCAAAATTGTGTCTAGCTGAAGAAAAAGATTTCTCCCAGAATTTTTGTTCTGATGAGCTGCCTTTTTCATATGCTATAATAGAAGGTAAAGTGACTTTACCTTCAAAGAAATCTTTTCCAAGTTGCTTTCCTAAAGTGCATTGATTAGCAGTATAATCTAGCACGTCATCAATTATTTGGAATGCCATGCCAAAATTAAACCCGAAATTCCTTAGCCTCTCTGTTTCGTCACTTGTGGCTCCAGATACTACTGATGCAGCCTCGGAGCATGCAGAAAATAAAGATGCTGTCTTTTCTCCAATGATATTAAAATAATTTTTCCTAATTGTGTTAGGGTCAAAACGCGTTGTCATCTGCTTTATCTCACCCTTGACAAGCAAATTAGATGCCTTAGATAAAATAGAGAGAACACTTAAATTCCCACATTCTATAAGCCATCTAAATGCTAAGGTCAATAATAGATCACCAACTAAAATGCTTGATTTATTCCCCCAAATTTTATTTGCTGTTGCAACTCCATGGCGTGCCTTACTTTCATCAAGCACATCATCATGAAGTAAAGTAGCGTTGTGTATAAATTCTACCGATGCAGCAATGTTGACCCTACTCTCTCCAGAGTAATTCAGCATTTTACATATAATAAAAATGAGCTTAGGCCTTATCTTTTTTCCTCCTGAATTAATAAGATGAGATGTAATATCGGTAGCAAGCTTAGTACCTTCATCATTGACATTTTTGAAGATAAAGTCATTCATAGCCAATAAATCAGAAGATACAATATCATCTAATTTACTACTTTTTGTTAAATCAGTGTTTAGCATTTAAGAGGACTTATGCTTCTTGCCCTTGTACTTTCTCAACTTTTTTCTTTTCTATTTTTTTCGATTCTGTTTCTAAATCTACTATGCCTTTTTTAATGAACCACATTACCCTTTCAGTTGCTTGCGCTCCTACACTTAGCCAATGTTTTAATCTATCAGCTTTTACCACAACACGATTTTTATTGTCTTTTGGCAACATTGGATCATATTGTCCTATTCTCTCAATAAAGCGCCCATCTCTTGGTGCTCGTGAGTCGGCTACAACTATCCTATAAAAAGGACGTTTCTTTGCCCCAAACCTTGCTAACCTTATTTTAACTGCCATGTCAACCTTTATTCATATATTAATTACAATTTAAATACAATAAACAGCTCAAGTCAAACTAATTGTACCTCTTTTACCTAAAAATACAATATAGCCCCCTCTAATCACTCATAAAAGGAAGATAATAAACTTTTTTATATATCATCAATCATAGCATGATTAACTTCTACTCTATACTTTGATTTTAGATAGCTAATTAACTGTTCCTTTAGCGATATCATCACACGTTTTCCGGTGTCAAGCATGTTTAATTTACCATTTGATGAATGCATTTGTTTTAGAACGCCTATTATAATTTCATTATTGTATTGAATAGGATCGATCAACTCCTGCACTTGGGTGAGACATGATTTGCGATAGAGGTGGGTATAAAGTCCATCCTGTTCCAGGACCTTCGCC
>NZ_JBNRJY010000009.1:0-535 GCF_059414725.1 Wolbachia endosymbiont of Tuta absoluta | reverse complement strand
AATCTTGCACGCGCGCGAGAAATCGCGTTGGCGCTTAAATATAACATTATGAGTCGTCTTTTGACTTTACGCTGTAACTAATCGGTCTCATAACAAGCTGGAATGAGCACATCCATAGAAAGAATCATAGAATAGAGTACTCAAATGATACAATCACATAACCATATTGCAATCGTAATCATTGAAGACGTCTTTTCACTAATGACATGAGATGTAAAAAAACATTAAATGGATCAACTTCGTAGGTTTATTAACTATTTCTAAAATAGATTATTATTATTTTCTTGAGTTTGCACAACTATTACTCATCACAATAAAACAATTTTAAACGGATTTAAGTTGTGTTTATTTTGGATTTTACAATTCCTACCTTTCGAGCTCTTTACAGAGCCCGTGACCAAGAAAAAACAATTTTAAACCCGTTTAAAATTGTTTAATTGTGATATATTAATATTATTCGAATAGATCGATCACAAGCTGGATAGCTAGTATAGGTAATATGATACCAGCATTTATTACTGCAATGAGCACAATG
>NZ_JBNRJY010000008.1:0-582 GCF_059414725.1 Wolbachia endosymbiont of Tuta absoluta | reverse complement strand
CGGGGTTGTAGGACCACGACATTGTACAGCGCTATGAACTGGAAGCAGGTGGGAAACTGCGCGACAAGGGTGAGAGCCCCGTACAGGTAAAGAATGTTGACATAGTGGTATCCTGAGTACCGCGGGACCGGAGAAATCCTGTGGGAATCCACCAGCACCATCTGGTAAGGCTAAATACTCCTGAGAGACCGATAGTGAACCAGTACCGTGAGGGAAAGGTGAAAAGAACCCCGAACAGGGGAGTGAAAAGAACCTGAAACCGTGTGCTTACAAGCGGTTGGAGCAGGCAGGTCCTGTGACAGCGTGCCTTTTGCATAATGAGCCTACGAGTTACTCTTGTCTGGCAAGGTTAAGTCCTTCAGGGACGCAGCCGAAGCGAAAGCGAGTCTTAATAGGGCGCATAGTCAGATGAGGTAGACGCGAAACCTTGTGATCGATCGTCCGTTGGAATAAAGCCCGAAGGTAATATTGCACTACTTCCCCAAGTTGCTACAAAGAACCCAGCTAAGAGCAGCAGCGTAAGCCCACGTCTGGCACTTGTTTTTACTAAGATTCCTTTGTATCCAAAAGCTGTACGGTCGT
>NZ_JBNRJY010000007.1:0-396 GCF_059414725.1 Wolbachia endosymbiont of Tuta absoluta | reverse complement strand
TTTTACAACATTATCCACTCGTCACAACAAAACCACTCTTTCGCTTTCTCTATTTAGGTGCGATATGATTTTATTCCATCAACAACACTACTTGTAAGGAAAGCCTCGCAAGTCTTTCTACCGTAAAAAGTCGTAAGATCGTCCCACACGAAAAGAGAGTACCTTGACCTCCATTCGGCTTGTTATACCCTTTTTATTATTCATTGTATAATATTTTTTCCTATTTTAAGTACATAGATAAATAATAGGTGGACCTATTTATCTACCCATGGGAACTTTAAGGGTTCATTTGTTACATTACGTGCATTTTAGTGAATTACGAGCAAGCAGATCTTTGATCGATCAACATATACTTTAAATATACTAAGTAAACTACTGGTTCTTCCGAATATTTGA
>NZ_JBNRJY010000006.1:0-360 GCF_059414725.1 Wolbachia endosymbiont of Tuta absoluta | reverse complement strand
AACGTTCCTATTGCATTCTCAGGCTCACAAGAATCAGACTTAAGAAACAGAGACTTATTAAAAAATTTTCTTACTCTTCCCTTCTCTTTTAACCAATCAAGTAATTTAGCATAATGATCGATCCAAAAGAAGCATTAAAGGTTGGTATTAAGGATAATTACGACCTGATTATTTCATCTACCTTACTTACAAATAATTTAAACTCTCTTAATTCACGATCGATCTGAAGAAGGCTTTAGAGTTAATTAAGAATAAAAAGTAGACTTCTTGCATAACCATTCTTTATATGTTCTTTATTGTTGTTCCAGCCCTACACGCTGGAACTGAGAAAAAAAGAGACTGAATGACAGGAAAGAAGTT
>NZ_JBNRJY010000005.1:0-1049 GCF_059414725.1 Wolbachia endosymbiont of Tuta absoluta | reverse complement strand
ACGTCTTCTTTTATACCGCAACGTTCTCTAATTACACTATTCCTTATCCTGTCACTCAATTTCACTCCAATCATACTTCTTAGCGCTGTCATTTCTACCGCATTTATTCTACTTTCATGCTTTTTCTGCCATACCCAACTTTCACTCCCATACATAAGTGTTGGGAACCAACCAACCTTGCTTTTATATTGAGTGTAACTAAACAAATAACCAAAAATAAATTGAGAACAATTTGATAAACACAAAATAAAGAATAATTTATCAAGTGGAACAGTTTTTTGTGAAAAGAAACGTTATTTCAATTAAGCTTAGCGCCCTCTACATGACACTCGAGAATCCCTAGAAAATTTCCCATTGTAATATCGGTCCAGTTTGATGGGAAACTAAGCGCGAATTAAGTGTTTGGTAACTCACTAGAGCTTAGCTTAGGAACCGCTCGTGGCAATAGACTGTTTAAGGGCCTGTTGAGAACTCGTAAACGTCCCCTTCTTACTAACAGAAAATCCTGTATGTGAGAACAGAGCCGAATCGCACTCTTGAAAATTTCTTGCCAAATCAACAAAAAAATGTACGACCAGAATCTAGTAATGTACAAGACGTATTGTATTCGCAAAAAATAAATGTGAAATGTTCTTAAGATTCCCAAGGGCGCGATTGAGCTGGTTGTTTGAACAACCACAAACTTTTCCGGGTGAGCTCCTGCTCCCCACCATACAGTCAGGTGTAGATTAACAGCCCCGAGGCTAAAATCGTAGGGTAGGTACACAAAAAAAAAGATATATACATATACACGTACACCACGCAAAAAGTGTAAAAATAGGAAACACACTTTGGAAAATAAATCTATCGTGCAAACCTTCTTTAATCGTGTTTTCTTGCGACCAGAATCTAGATAATATAATTAAAAATCATGATACATAAAAAGAGGCGTTTATCGTATCTACCAACAACAAAATTGTGTGCATTCAAAAATACCCATTTTTCTCACGGATCGATCATCTTTTATTATTTGTACAACTTGCCATTCTCCATTTAGAGTTATTTTTAAC
>NZ_JBNRJY010000004.1:0-407 GCF_059414725.1 Wolbachia endosymbiont of Tuta absoluta | reverse complement strand
GATCGATCACGCTACCAAAGATTTAGAGTCTACTCTCCCCAATAGTACGAGTGGCAGTTTAGCGGGGAGAGGGCTTTTATGTTTGAATGTGCGGTAATGCAGAAATTCACTGGAAGATATTGTTCTCAAAACGTGGGACACTATCCCCCTGGGCAACTATCCCCCTGGGCATCTATCCGTACTTTACCCTATTTTCAATCCATTTCAATATGTTTTTTAAAAAGTACAAAATTACGCAAAATAACTTATCTTCCAGAGTTGGTAGTTGTGATCGATCCGCGCTTCAACCTGTTTCGCACCAGCAAGGAGCGCATCCTGTCGGTCACCGCGACCGACCATCGCCTTTGTACACGCAAACCATGTCAGATGCGTCTTAATCTTTACCTTACACGTAGTAAGTGAGGGAG
>NZ_JBNRJY010000003.1:0-283 GCF_059414725.1 Wolbachia endosymbiont of Tuta absoluta | reverse complement strand
TCATTATTAAAAAAAAACGAACAATCTATCAGAATGTCCCCCTGCTCAAGTTTTTAGTGTGAAACTGAATGAAATATTCGCTGTAATTAAAGTTATGGCAAAAAATGCACAAAAACGGTCACTTTTGGTATTAATTGCTTTATACAATACAATACAATACAATAATTATTTATTTGCATAAACATGGTATTTAGGATGTTTACAAAAAATATTTCAGTGCGATACATGTTTAGCTAACTTATACTATTAGCATGCAAATTTCATAAGTTAATTAATTGGAAAA
>NZ_JBNRJY010000002.1:0-413 GCF_059414725.1 Wolbachia endosymbiont of Tuta absoluta | reverse complement strand
TTTTTAAATATCCACATTAACTTTCTTATGCGTTGTATAACATGTTCAAGATGTGGGTACCAAGAGAGTCGCTGATCGATCAAAACCAAAACCGGTTAAAAACGTGATTCGTCAAAAACTAAAATGAACATAATATTGACAATACGACAAAGTAACAATTTGTTACAGTCACTTGTTGTTACATTGGACACGAATGTCATAGCAACATACGAAAGGGCCCGTCCACGTCACATAAAATTTTTACTACTGGTAGCTTAAATCAACACGGCCTTCCGTAATACGAGACGGAATACCGTATTGCTCGAAGATTGGTAGTATTTTTTTGGTAGTAGATACTACTGCACCAGAGGCAAAAGTCACAACAATTTTCTACAATTACGGGAGTGTCAGACAGACAGAAACACTTAATTGCT
>NZ_JBNRJY010000001.1:0-310 GCF_059414725.1 Wolbachia endosymbiont of Tuta absoluta | reverse complement strand
AATTTTGTCGTCCTTCTGTGATAAAATAGACAGCACCTTTAATATTAGTCGAGTTAAGACTAAGAGAGAAACCGAACACGGAATTTGGCCTGGAATGGCGCGGCGCAGAGAGCAATGATGACGAGAACTTGAGATGAAAAGGAGAAACCCTCGGCGCGGCGGTCGGCATGTAACACATATTAGCGCCTACAAGACTGCATGAATACTTCACGCACTGCGCCAAAGACAGTGCGGTCGCTGCGGTCAGCAGCAGGCGGCGTGAAACGCATAGCGCCTTCATGACTGCATGAATACTTCACGCATTTCGCCA